>JALYIG010000440.1 GCA_030775885.1 Acidobacteriota bacterium
TCTGTGATTCCGGTCACCTTCGAACGTTAGTCAGCTTTCTGCCGAGGGCTGCCGAAACGCTCTCCCTGACCGCTCAATCAGGATGAGGACAAAGCCCAGAACACCTGTTTTATGCTAAATTCTTAGCTTAATCCCATCCACACCACTCCCGGGGCCTAGAGTACGCAGCGACCGCATCGCAACTCCAAAGTCAAAGACTTTGGCGAGGGGTCTCATGAGACGACTTCCCCATCTGGCTATCCTTCTATCCTGCCTTCTCCCCGCCCTCGCGTGGAGCCAGCAACTCGCCAATCGGATCACCAACAAAGACGTCATCGAGATGACCTCCATGGGCCTCTCAGACGACGTCATCATCGAGAAGATCCACAGTGTCAGCGCCGGCACCGCGCTCAAATTCGACACCAGCCTCGCCGGCCTTAAGGAACTCAAGGCAGCCAAGGTCTCCGACCCCGTCATTAGGGTGATGATCAATCCAATCCCGCCCCAGGCTCCGCTCGTCATCGGGGCATCGGCCGTCGTCTCCAATGACCCGAACCTCCCGCCACCCGAAGTCGGCGTCTACTGGAAAAACGGCAACGCCTTCGTCCTCATCGAGGGACAAGCCATCAGCAATTCTAAGGTAGGGGGTAAAGCAGGCAGCTTCTTCACCTATGGCATGAGGAACGAGCACTGGGATGCGACCCTCAACGGCCCCCAATCCAACCACGTCGTCAACGAGCGTCAGCCGACCTTCTATATCTATGTTCCCGATGGCAGCAGCGCTGCCGACTACGCCCTCATCAAATTAGAAAAAAAAGGCGATCACCGCGAGTTTGAAGTAGGTTCCTTCGGCGGAGTTACCGGCGGCAAATCCGGAGTCAAGCGCGATAAGGAGCTTGCATTCACCGCCGAGCACGCCGGCATCCGCGTCTACAAAATCACTCTCGCCCAGGGAATGAAACCCGGAGAGTACGCATTCTTCATGGGCACCGGCCAGCAGGCCACCATGGCAAGGGGATCCAGCGGAGGCGCCCGATCGGGAGGCAGCGCCGCCGGCAGGGTGTATGACTTCAGGATTCCCGATTAAACGCCAACACCTTTAGAGACTCATCGCCTACAGGGCTCCCTACGGCAGGCGGACCTGGTCTCGACAGAATGAACGGCTGCGGGGTCGCTTGCCCCGCACACCTTTCTGACGCGTCCAGGCGGGGCTGGGGCGGACGCATTTACAATTATGAGGTTGGCCGGATTTTCCGGCGTGACTGTCTTCCGGCGACACGTCCACTCAACACCGGAGAGTTGCGAGCTTGCTTTCGAGCGGCTTGAGGCGCTCAATGGACGGGCGAGAGAGCGGCTTGAAGGGAAAGAGTCCCAACAAACCTCCCATCACCCGGAACGGAAAAACGCATAAGTTATTGAAGGGCCTATAGCTCAATTGGTTAGAGCAGCGGACTCATAATCCGTTGGTTCAAGGTTCAAGTCCTTGTGGGCCCACCATTTCTCCCTGTTGCTGTAACAATCCGTCACGTCGAGCCCGGTAAGTTACTCCACCCTGTCCCGCATATCTTGCGTCTAACCCAGAGAAGGAGTTCCGAGTTCACGTGCAACAGACACAATCGCGGGCGGCCACGCATCCCGCCGCCCCCGGCCCCAAAGAGTTTGGCGGATCTAATGGCAGGCGAAGCAAACCTTCGCGGTGCTTTCGCCGATCTGCCACGGCAGGGGCATTTTTGTTGATTGCGTTACTAGGTATGCCTCTCGCGCACGCCGCCGACAGTCTCGCCGCCACCCCGCAGGGCAGTCCGCTCGACCTCGGCTACCGCGATATGTACAACCTCGACTTCGCCGCAGCGCACGCTGAGTTTGGCGCCTGGATGCAGAGCCATCCGACAGACCCGCTGGGCGCCGCCTCGGACGCAGCCGCTTATCTCTTTAGCGAGTTCGATCGCCTGGGCATCATCGACGTTCAGCTCTTCGCCGAAGACAGCCGCTTCGATAACCGCAGCAAACTGGTCCCCGATCCCGCTGTCCGTAAGGCGTTCGAGGAACGCGCCGACCAGGCCAACCGGATCGGAGACGCGGCGCTCGCCCACAATCCAAAGGATGCCAACGCGCTTTACGCCAAGACGCTGATCTGCGGCATGCGCTCGGATTACGCGCTGATGATCGACAAGCGCAATGTGGAAGCGCTCTCCTACAGCAAGCAGGCGAGCGAACTGGCGCGGCGCACGCTCGCCGTCAATCCGACCCTCTACGACGCGCACCTTGCCTCCGGTGTTGAGAACTACATGCTCTCGCTCAAATTTGCGCCGTTGCGCTGGATTCTGAGCCTCACCGGCGCAGGCACCGACCGCGCCGAAGGCATACGTCTGCTCCAGGTCACGGCCGCGCAGGGTCACTACCTAGCGCCATTCGCACGCATGATGCTGGCGGTCGCCGCCCTTCGCGAGGGCCACCCGCAGCAGGCGCGTGACATCCTCTCCGCCCTCTCCCGCGAGTTCCCCCGAAATAGCCTCTACATCCGCGAGCGCGACAGAATCCATTAGACTCTTATAAGACTAAGACTAAATCTCCTGTAGAGTCAGGAGAGACGGCGGGAACCAATCCCGTTTGGCAAACGAACCTAATTACGTGGCAAGAAGCAGGCTCTCACAATCAATGCGAATTTCTTCCGTTGGCACCGCTCTACCTCCGCATCGCTACTCCCAAACCGAAGTCGCACAAGCCCTTCTGGAACGCTGGGAAGGCAAGCTTCCCGAGCCGCGTCTGCTGACCCGCCTGCACGCTAACTGCGGCGTCGACTTTCGCAGCTTTGTGCTTCCGCTCCAGGAGTATCCCAAGCTCATCGGCTTCAAAGCGACCAACGATGTGTGGATCAAGAACGCTGTCGAACTCGCTCAAACCTGTATCGCTCGCGCTCTTGATCCACTCGGCTTGACCGCCGCAGACGTCTCGGCAATCTTCTTCGCTTCCGTGACCGGCGTCGCCAGCCCCACCATCGATGCGCGCCTCATCAACCGGATGCCGTTCCCCGCGACCGTAAAGCGGACTCCCATCTTCGGACTCGGTTGCGTTGCAGGTGCCGCCGGTATTGCCCGCGCATCGGACTACGTTCGCGCTTACCCCGACCAGGTCGCACTCCTGCTCTCGGTCGAGCTCTGCTCGCTCACCTGGCAGGACAACGACCAATCCATCGCCAACCTCATCTCCTGCGGCCTCTTCGGAGATGGCGCAGCCGCCGTTGTCATCACCGGCGACCAGGTCAAGCTTCCCGCATCAACCGTCCCTCCCGGCCCGCGCATCCTCGCTACGCGCTCCACCTTTTACCGCAACACCGAATACGTGATGGGATGGGACATTGGTGACACGGGCTTCACCATCGTGCTCTCGCCTGACGTACCCAAGGTAGTAATCGACAACCTGCGCGGCGACGCAGAAAGCTTCCTCGCCGCCAACGGAATCGGTCTTAGCGACATTTCAAGTTGGATTTTTCACTCCGGCGGCCCCAAGGTGCTGGAGGCCGTGGAAGCCTCGCTCGACCTGCCCAAGGACGCGCTCGCGGCTTCCTGGAAGAGCTTGAGCGAAGTCGGCAATCTCTCGGCTGCATCGGTCCTAATGGTGCTCGCCGATACGCTGGAAAATCATCGCGGAGCGCCCGGCAGTTACAGTATTCTTGCTGCCATGGGGCCGGGTTTCTGTCTCGAACTCGTGCTCCTGCAGTGGTAATCACCTAATTGGGTTTGGGCTGGCAATGCTCGCTGGTGGTACAACAGTCAAGCAGTCAAAACGCAGTGCTGCAGCCTGACTGAAGGAGTTGTTCAAAGAGATTATGGGGGAAAGAATGGACGACGTTGAATCCCGAATCATCGAGCTCGTTGCCAAGTCGAAGAACCTGCCCGTAAGCGACGTGCGCATGGACACCACTTTCGACGAGCTGCAGATCGATTCGCTGGATAAAATTAACCTGAGCTTCGCCGTCGAGGAGATGTTCTCCATCGAGATTCCTGACGAGAGCCTCAACTCTTTGAAGACGGTTGGCGATGTGGTTCGCGGCGTCGAAACTCTTCGTGCTGCCACCCCGCCGAATCCCGCAGCCTAGCAGCGCCGACTGCTGAAGTGTGAGGAATCAAGTGAAGCGCGTCGTTGTGACCGGCCTCGGATGCATTACTCCGATCGGCAACTCAGTCGAGCAGTTCCGTGAATCGCTCTACGCGGGGCGAACGGGCATAGCGCCGTTCGACACCGCCTTTCCCGGGGCGCTCTCTGCGGATCCCGGCCTGCGCTTCAAAACCTCAGGCAAAGTAAAAGATTTCGATCCCACAAAAAATCCGGCTCAACACCTGACTTCCGGCGTCATCACCTCCTCCGATACCAGCGCCCAGTTTGGCATCATCGCTGCCCGCCAGGCCGCCGCTGAGAGCACGCTTCTTGAACACTACGACCGCGCCGCGATCACCATCGTCACCGGCTGCGCCTGCGGCGGTCGCGCTGCAGACGAGGAAGCAAACCGTCATCTTTACGCGCGCAACGCACGCGTCCCGCCGACCGCGATTTTGCGCACCATGGCAAGCTCTGGCGCGAGCCATATCGCAATCGAGATGGGTATCACCGGCGCGGTGCTCAATATCTCTACCGCCTGCGCCTCCGGCACACACGCCATCGGCCTTGCGTTCCAGATGGTGCGCGCCGGAATTGCACCAGCCGCTATCGCCGGTGGATACGAGGCTGCACTCACCTTCGGCTTCCTGCGCGCGTGGGATTCCATGCGCGTTGTCTCACCCACTTCGTGCCGCCCATTTTCCGCCGATCGCGACGGCATGACCCTTGGTGAAGGAGCGGCCATGCTCACGCTTGAGCCGCTTGAGGCGGCGCAGGCTCGCGGTGCCCGCATCTATGCCGAGATCGTCGGCTTCGGCATGTCCGCGGACGCACACCACATCACCCAACCGCGCGCGGACGGAGCAGCGCAGGCCATGCGCCACGCGCTCGCCGACATCACAACTACACTGGGTGCCGCAGGTCTCGCTTCTGAGACGTGGGTTCAGCGCGTCGGCTACATCAACGCACACGGCACCGGTACGCAAACCAACGACGCGGTGGAGGCAGCCGCGATTCACCAGGCGCTGGGCGAATTTGCGCCGAACATTCCGGTTGGGGCAACTAAGTCGCTCACCGGTCACTCCATCGGCGCGGCTGGCGCGATCGAAGCGCTTGCCACGATCCTTGCGCTTGAGGCCGCGAGCCTGCCCTACACCGCTGGCGTCACCGAAGTCGATCCCACGCTCAACCTCGACATCATCGTCGGTGAACCGCGGCCGCTTGCTACAGGAAAAGACATCGCCCTCTCTAACTCGCTAGCGTTTGGCGGCCTCAACGCCGTACTCGCCATGCGTCGCTACATTCACTAACTCAAGCGGCATTGCCGATAAGGCCTGTCATTCTGAGCGCAGCGAAGAATCCCCGTATTTCGCTGTGGTTTTGTCTGCACGCGATACCATACCCAAGTGAACCAACCCGGCATATCCGTCCTCATCCTCACGAAGAACGAGCAGCGTGACCTGCCCGACGCACTTGCCTCGGTCGCGTGGTCGGACGATATCCACGTCTTCGACTCACAATCGACCGACGCAACCGCCGAGATCGCCCGCGCAGCCGGCACCCATTTCCACACCCGAGCCTTCGACGACTACGCCACTCTCCGCAACGCCGCACTCGCACTCGAGTTCAAGCACCCGTGGCTCTTCCTGCTCGATGCGGACGAGCGCCCTACACCCGAGCTTTCCGCCGAGATGCAGCGCGTCGTACTCGATGCTCCAGCCAACACCGCGGGCTTCAGGCTCCGCCGCCGCGACTTTCTCTTCGGCACGTGGCTGAAGCACGCACAGATCTCGCCCTTTTACATCCGCCTAGTCCGCCCCGAACGCGCTCGGTACACGCGCTCCATCAACGAAGTGCTGGAGGTCGACGGCCCAGTCGCGGAACTCATCCACCCGCTCGACCACTTTCCATTCTCAAAAGGCATCGCGCACTGGATCGCCAAGCACAACACCTACTCCACCATGGAAGCCGAGCTCATCTTCCGCCAGCAGGGCCTCAAGAATCCCAGCCTCCGCTCCGCGCTGCGCGATCCCGACTTCCACACCCGCCGTCTGCACCAGAAGGCGCTGTTCTACCGCCTGCCTGGCCGTCCGCTGATCAAATGGTGCTACATGATGTTCGTGCGCGGCGCGATCCTCGATGGCGCAGCCGGCATCACTTATGCAACGCTGCAGTCCATCTACGAATACTTCATTGTCCTCAAAACGAAAGAACTGCGCCGCGGCGGCGCCTGATCCACCACAAAACTGGGTGCCCCATCCAAGCTCAGCTTGGGTGAGTTATCACCACTCCTTCGCAGCCGAATCCAACACCACTACTTCCTCCGCCGGACCCTTCCACCGCAGCACCGGCTTTCTCGCAGCACCTGTCTCATCCATCCGCCGCACTCGCGTGTTGTGCGGCGCTGTCTGCACCAACTCGGGATTCTCCGCTGCCTCCTGAGCAATCTGCTTCAGCGCGTCGATCAGCAGGTCCAACTCCTCGCGACTCTCACTCTCCGTCGGCTCAATCATCATCGCGCCATGCACAATCATCGGGAAGCTCACCGTATACGCGTGGAAGCCGTAGTCGATCAGCCGCTTGCCCATGTCTCCCGTCTTCACGCCATTCTTCGCCTGCAAGTTATCGGAGAAGACCACCTCGTGCAGCGTCGGTGTCTTGAATGGCAACTCGAACGTGCCTTCCAGCTTCGCGCGAATGTAGTTCGCATTCAGCACGGCATCCTCGGTCGTTTGCCGCAGTCCATCCGGCCCGTTGGCGAGAATGTACGCCAGCGCCCGCACGAACATGCCAAAGTTCCCATAGAACATACGCACGCGCCCAACACTCTGCGGTCGGTTGTACTCGAAGCCAAGCGATCCATTGGCACGCGTTACCAGAACCGGCGCAGGCAGGAACGGCTCCAGAATCTTCTTGCACGCCACCGGCCCCGATCCCGGCCCACCGCCACCATGCGGAGTCGAGAAGGTTTTGTGCAGATTCAAATGCATCACGTCCACGCCAAAGTCGCCGGGCCGCGTCTTGCCCACCAGCGCGTTCATGTTCGCGCCGTCCATGTACAGCAGCGCGCCCTTCGCATGCAGGATGTCCGCGATCTTGTGAATCTCGCTCTCGAACACGCCGATGGTCGAAGGATTGGTCAGCATCAGCGCAGCGGTATCTTCATCTACCATGCGCTCCAATTCGGCGATGTCCACCATGCCCTGCGTGTTCGACTTCAGATTTGCAACCTGGTAGCCGCACACCGCCGCCGTCGCCGGGTTCGTTCCATGCGCCGAGTCGGGAATCAAAATCTTCTTGCGCGGGTTGCCCTTGCTCTCGTGATACGCCCGGACCAACAGGATGCCAGTGAATTCGCCATGCGCGCCCGCCGCCGGTTGCAGCGTAATCGCATCCATCCCCGTAATCTCGATCAGGCACTCACTCAGCATCTTCATGATGCTCAGGCATCCCTGGCTCAACGACTCCGGTTGATACGGATGCGCCTCGGCAATCCCTTCCAGCCGCGCTACCAACTCATTCACCCGCGGGTTGTATTTCATCGTGCAGCTTCCCAACGGATACATCCCCAGGTCGATCGCGTAGTTCCACGTCGATAGTCGCGTGAAGTGGCGAATAATCTCAATCTCGCTCAACTCCGGCATCACGCCCAGGTCCGCACGCGCGCTTGCGCCGAGCAGGGAACTGGCATCCGCCGCCGGCACATCCAACTCGGCCAGTCGATACGCCTTCTTCCCCGGCGAGGATTTCTCAAAAATCAACCCCTCATTCTGGTTGACGTGCGTGGTCGCCTTCTTCGGTGTCCCTACAAACTTTGTATCTGTCATTCATCCCTCACCAAAAACGTTTGTCATTCTGAGCGAGGCGAAGAATCCCCGCATTTGGTCTTGCTAAAACTCCTGCACATCCACAGAGTCGCCGGTCTCCGAATAGCAACCCGACTCCGGTCCATCCTTGTCTTCTTCGCGCAGCGAAAGACCCAACACCAATCCATTGCCAAACTCAATCGTCAGCGCATCATCCTCTTCCAGCACCGCCGTCGCAACCTGCTCGCCGATCAACGAGCACAACGCGTTGCGATACTCCGGCTCGCCAAACGCCACTGAAAAATCCGGCAGCAGCACATGCGGCCACGAATACAGCGTCAACAGCGGCTCGCCAAATCGAAGCTGCAGGAAATCCTCAACGAACTCCACCGCCTTCAACTCTTCGCCTTCAATCGTCGAAATATCCATCTATGCTCTCGTCAACTCCGGAGCCGGAACGACCGCTTTCAAACTCTCCGCCGCCGCATCCATCTGCTTCCGCGTGGTCAACTCGGTCGTGCACCACAGGCTCGCATTAGGCCCCAGCTCCGGATACCACTTCGCCAGCGGCAGTCCGCCAATAATCTTGTTCTCCAGCAGGGAAGCGTTCGTCTCCTCCGCACTCGCCGATGTCTCCAGCACAAACTCGTGGAAGCGCGGCGCTCCATCAAACAGCACCTTCGCATCCGCGCCCAGCACGCCCTTCAGGTAATCCGCCTTGGCCAAATTATGCTCGGCCAGCTCGCGCAGCCCCTGCTTGCCATAGACCGTCAGGAAGATCGTCACCATCATTGCGACCAGTGCCTGGTTGGTGCAGATATTCGAAGTCGCCTTCTCGCGTCGGATGTGCTGCTCGCGCGTCGATAGCGTCAACACGTATCCGCGCTTGCCATCCATATCTTTCGTTTCGCCCACGATGCGTCCCGGCATCTGCCGCAGGAACTTCTCCTTGCAGGCAATCACGCCGCAGTACGGACCGCCGTAGCTTAGCGCTACGCCAAATGATTGCGCCTCCATCGACACAATGTCCGCCTCGGCCGGCGGCTTTACAATTCCTAAGGAAATCGCCTCAGCAATCGAAACGATCAGCAACGCGCCTTTCGCATGCGCGATCTCCGCGATCGCGGCGACATCCTCAATCGTTCCAAAGAAGTTCGGCGACTGAATCATCACGCAAGCCGTATCCTTCGTAATCGCCGCATCCAACGCCGCCAGATCGACGCGTCCATCGGCGCCGTACCCAACCTCGCTGCTTGGAATCTCTTGGTGCTGCGCGTAGGTTGTGATCACCTCGCGATACTCGGGATGCACCGTCCGCGCAATCACTGCTTTATCGCGCCCGGTGACGCGAACCGCCATCATCATCGCCTCAGCCGCGCCGGTCGACCCGTCATACATCGACGCGTTGGCGATCTCCATCCCGGTCAGTTCGCAGATCATCGTTTGAAACTCGAACATCGCCTGTAGCGTTCCCTGCGAGATCTCCGGCTGATACGGCGTGTAGCTGGTCAGAAATTCACCGCGCAGCACCAGCGAGTCGATGATCACCGGCTTGTAATGCCGATACACGCCCGCACCCAAAAAACTCGCGTAGCCGGTCGCATTGTTTTCGGCGAAGGCACGAAACCGTTCGATAATCTCCGACTCCGAGTGCTGCCGCGGAATCTTGAGATCGCGCTTCAACTGGTACTCCGCCGGGATGGTCGCAAACAGGTCGTCAATCGACGCAATCTCAGGCGTCGTCTCATGGATCGCCGCGAGCATCTCCTCGCGGTCCGCCGGACTCTTAGGCAAATAGCGCATGGTCTTAGTGTCCCGTTTCCTCGCTGACAAATTTTTCGTAATCGGCCGCTGACAGCAGCGCGTCCAGTTCGCTCGCGTCCTTCAACTCCAGTTTCAGCATCCACGTGGTGTTGGCGTCGGCGTTCACCTTTTCCGGCGCGTCCTTCAACTCCTCATTCACCGCCGTCACCGTGCCCGACACCGGCGAATACAGATCGCTCACCGCCTTCACGCTCTCCACCGAACCGAAAATCTTGTGTGCCTCCAACTCATCGCCCACCTTGGGCAATTCGACGAATACGATGTCGCCCAGCGAGTTTTGCGCATAGTCCGTAATTCCCACGGTCCCGGTCGCGCCGTCCACCGAGATCCACTCATGTTCTTTCGTGTACTTATATCCTGCCGGGTAAGCCATTCGCGTGCTCTCCAATTCTTGTCATACAGCAACTCTTCTCAGTGTAGCCGCCCGTCCAAGTGAACTTCCGGGCCGGATTCCGCTACGCCGTTTTCTTTGGCCGTTTATAGAACGGCGCTGGCACCACGCGCGCCTTCACCAACTGCCCGCGAATCTCCACCGCAACCACCTCATCCACGGCCGCATACTGCACCGGCACATACGCCAGCGCGATGTTCTTCTTGAGGAATGGCGCCGGCGACCCGCTGGTAACCTGCCCAATCTTCTCGCCGCTCACAGTGCAAACCGGGTATCCGTCGCGTCCGATTCCGCGCTCAATCATCTCGAGTCCCACCAGCTTGCGCTTCGGCCCGCCGTCAGCCTCGACCGCCACTAACGCCTCTCGTCCAACGAAATCCACACCCTTCTCCAGCTTCGCGTAGCGCCCCAGTCCAGCCTCGAAAACGTTAATCGTTTCCGAAATCTCGTGCCCATACAGAGCCATCGCCGACTCCAGGCGCAGCGTATTCCGCGCCCCCAGACCGCAGGGCAGAATCCCGAACTCCTTGCCCGCCTCCAGCACTTCGCCCCAAACGCGTCCGCTGGTCGGCTCGTCGGAAGGGATGTAAATCTCGAAGCCGTCTTCGCCGGTATACCCGGTTCGCGCGATCATCACGTTGTACAGCCCCGCCACCTTGCCCCACGTGAACCAGTAGTTCTTGATCGTGCTCAAATCTGTATCGGTCAGCTTCTGCAGCGTCGCCTGCGCCTTCGGCCCCTGGATCGCCAACTGCGTATACATGTCGGAGTAGTCGCTGATGTGGATCGACGGCATGTGTCCCACCGTCTTGCGCACCCACTGCAAGTCCTTCTCCCGCGTCCCCGCGTTGATCACGATCAGATAGTCATTTTCAGAAAGCTTATGCACCACCACGTCATCGACAAACGACCCATCCGGATACAGCATTGCCGAGTAGTGAGCCTGCCCCACCGCCAGTTTGCTTGCATCGTTCATGCATAGCCGCTGCACCGCTGCCAGCGAGCCCGGCCCGCGAAACTGGATGTCCCCCATGTGCGATACGTCGAACAGGCCCACGCCGGTACGCACGGCCATGTGCTCGGCCACCAGGCCGGAATACTCCACCGGCATATCCCACCCGCCGAAGTCGACCATCTTCGCCTTATGTGCGCGATGGGTCGCGTTCAATGCCGTCTTCCGCAACGTTGCCGCCAT
>JALYIG010000441.1 GCA_030775885.1 Acidobacteriota bacterium
GCCCAGTGTCGCGACGAATGCGGACGCGTTGACCGCAGCGCTGCACGAGATGGAACAAGCGCAGGCTGTTGCGGATGAGTTGTATGAGCGGTGGGCGGAGTTGACGGAGAAGGCCGGGTAATCGGCGTTCCGACCTTGACTTCCGGCTTAGCTCAATCCAAAGCTGCTGCCGGATGTAGAACGTTGTATGGGATCTACCCGTCGATACGGAAAAGCATTTCCTTAGCACATGCAAGTTCTTGCAGTTAGGCATCTTCGGTTTTGAATCGGATGGCATTGACACCTTTGGCGCTCCTGGCAATGGCACGGATACCACAGGTTATGGTGGTCCGGATGCATTCTTTAGTGCCATCAACGGTGGCGCTACGAGCGGTACGGTAAATTTCATCACGCCGATCGCCGCGAATGGCGGAACTCAGTACTTCTCACTGGAGGAGGCGATCGATGTCACTAAGCCTCCGACCGTGACGCCTGGCGGGACACCGGAACCAAGCGGCTTGATTCTGCTGGGTACGGGCGCCCTTGGCGCATTGGGCGCGTTCCGTCGCAGACTGATGTCCTAGTCGCGGCACGCATCGACCACAGGCAGAGCCCTCGCTTCGGCGGGGGTTCTGCTATTTTGGCGAACGATTCAGGCAAGTGAAGTTCTTTCAGGTTTTTCCGGATGGCTGGATTCACAGCAACGCTGAGGCGCTGGTTTTCCTCGCAATGTCTCGAGGTCCTCGCTGCAGGGAGGGCCTTCCTCTGCGCGGTGAAGTGTTGGCACGAGCGATTCAGTTCGCTGCTATTCTGCTGACACAATGAAGAAACTGCTTGCCGGACTGGCGATTGCCGCTGTTGGTTGTGTGGGGTTGGCGCAGGCTCCTGCGAAACGTCCGACTGTGCTGCATGCGGCGCGCTTGCTGGACGTTGCTGCGGGGCGGGTTGTATCGCCGGGCGAAGTGCTGGTGGTTGGTGAGCGGATTGTCGCGGCGGGAATTCGAGTGGACAGGCCCTCGGGTGCGGAGGTGATTGACCTGGGCGACCGGACGCTGGTACCAGGGTTGATCGATGCTCATGTACACCTGTTTCTGCATCCGGGCGCGGAAGATCTGCAAACTGTCGAAGAGAGCGTGCCGCAGCGTGTGATCCTGGCAGAGATTGCGGCGAAGGCCGACCTGATGGCGGGCTTCACGGCGGAGCGCGACATGGGCACGGAGGGTGCCGGATCGGCGTCGACGGCGGTGCGCAATGCGATCGATGCGGGGCTGATTCCCGGGCCGCGGATGAGAATGAGCGGGAACGCCATCGACATTATGGGCGGGCACGAGGACGCGATTGGGTATAACCCGGCGGCGCGTGTGCCGTCGAATGCAGACTATGCGGATTCGGCTGAGGACCTGGTGCGGGTGATGCGATTGCAGCACAAGGAAGGCGCAGACTTCGCGAAGATTTACGAGACGGGGAAGGACTCGCTGAAGAACGGCGTTCTGACGACGCCGTATCAGTACAGCGAGGCAGAGTTGCATGCGGCGGTAGTGGAAGAGGCGCGGCTGGGTTCGGGAGCCACCGGCGCGATGGGCGTGGCAGTGCATTGCACCGGCGAGCCGGCGGCGGCGTTTGCGGTGGCGGCGGGAGTGGCGTCGATCGACCACGCTTTCTATCTGTCGGATACGACGATGGCGGAGATGAAGACGAAGCAGATTTATGCGGTGCCGACGTTTGCGATTCTGGAGTACTTCGGCGCGCACTCGCCGAATGGTGATTGGAACAACGGGTTGCTGGCTTTTCATGCGGCACAGTTCAAGCGGCAACTGGCTGCGGGCGTGCCGTTCGCGATGGGCAGCGACGTGGGGCCGTTTCCGCATGGGACGCAGGCGCGCGAGTTGGAGTTGATGGTGAAGTTCGGCATGGCCCCGGCGGATGCGCTGCGCGCGGACCTGCTGAATGGGGCCCGGCTGCTGGGATGGGCGGGAGAGATTGGCGAGCTTAAGGCGGGATTCTACGCGGACGTGATTGCGGCGGCAGGGAATCCGCTGGAGGATATCTCGACGCTGGGGAAGGTGGATTTTGTGATGAAGGGTGGCGAGGTGTACCGGCGGCCTTAGGCGTTATGCGTGTCCTGCCGGACGAGCCCACTGCTCGTGGGGCGGTCACTTCGTGACATGTGCTGAGCTTCGCGTGGTGCTCTCGTTGGTCGCAAGCCAGATTCGTGCAGGGTCTAGGACTTGATAGGCTCGTCGGCGGATGGGCCGTAGATGCCGGGGACGGGGATGTCGTTGAGGCGCAGGTACACCAAAAGCTGGGAGCGGTGGTGGATGAGGTGGTTGAAGAACATGTGCCGGTAGGCCAGGGACTTGGGACCATCGGAGATGACACGGTCGCCGAAGGAAAACTTCCAAGGGGCGGCGAGCTGTTCGTCGGATAGACCTGCCAGGACTGCGCGGCATTCGCTGGCTGCTGCGTCGAACTTGGCGAGCGCATCCTTGGGACTGTGGAAGGTCTGATCGGGCCACTTCAGACCTGGCACGGCCATGTCGATGCTGGGAGTGCCGAGAATCATAGTACCGAAGGCAGGCAGCGTGGCGACATGCATGGTGAGTTTTCCGAGGGGCATGGACTTCTCGTGACACTTGAAGTCGGGCTTGCCTTCGGGGACGCGTTCGACGACTCGACGCGTCATGGCGATTTCGAGGTCGTAGTCCTGGAGGAGAATATCTGAGGTGGTCACGGTGGTCCTCTCTCGTGGAAGCCCTACATGCCGTCGGCGGAGGGTCCGTAGGTGCCGGGAAGCGTGTGGTTGAGCAGGCGGATGTAGGTTCCGAGCTGTGCGCGATGGTGGATGATGTGGTTGACGCCGAAGGCCCGGTAAGCGCCGTAGCGC
>JALYIG010000442.1 GCA_030775885.1 Acidobacteriota bacterium
TATGTTTCTAGATGGGGCTCCAAAGATCACCCAGAAGGCGCCACCGCAATCTTCCGCTCCAACGCCTTCCGATCCCACCCCGCAGCATCGGCCCCCGCAGCATACGTCGACCCCAGAAACCTCATCAGATGACCTGGGACTGGGGGTCGGGTTTGTAGGCGCGCAGTTTCTTCTGGAAATCCTTGGCGGGCATGTATCCGGCGTAGTCGTAGACGTTGCCCGAACACTCGAGGTCGCCGTTGAGGTTGAAGAGGGCGTAGGTGCCGACAGAGCCGCCACTATAGCTCATGTGGGTTCCGAAGATGCTGGAGGAACGGGAGACGGAGCCGCCGGACTCGAGCGCCTTGACCAGCAGGATGTGATGGGGCGAGGTGTCGGGAATGTGGCCGGTGGCGGGGTCTGCGCCGAGACGCTGGGCGAGGCCGTCGGCGGTAAGGACGGCGTTGAGGTGCGACTGGCTGGGCGCGGCGGGCGCGGTCGTCGCGGAAGCGGGCGCGGCGGTGCCTGATGCGGCGGCCTGGGAGGAGGTGGGCGCGGCGGGCTTTGCCGGAGTGGTGGTGCCGGAGATTGCGTTGAGAAATTCCTCAATATTCTTGATGTCGGGATCTTCGCGGGGCTTGGTGGTGAGTAGGCAGTCGCGGGTGTGCAGCAACTTGTCCAGCGCGGTGACGAAGGGCGAACGGGTGGGATCGACCGAGGTGAGGGCGAAGGGCGCGTAGGCGGTGGGCATGATGACGGAGACGTTGACGGAGCGGAGCTCCCGGCTGACGTTGTCCATGAAGGCCTGGTCCTCGATGGTGCCTCCGACGGGGGAGGAGTCCTGGCTGTGGGCGAAGAGGCCGAGGATGCCGGAGCCGGTGGCGAGCATGGCTCCGGCGGGTGTGAGTGCGCCCATGACGGATCCTACGGAAGCAGCGGCGGCGGCGGTGCTGGACGACGAACCGGTGGTGGCTCCGCGGGTTCGGCCTGGGGCGCGTTCGCCGCACGCGCCGGCGCTGCGGGCTTCGAACTCGGCCATGGTCTGCATGTCGGAGCGCCAGATCTGGAAGTCGGCGAAGGCGCTGCGGTCGAAGGGCAGGACGATGACCCCGATATTGGGGGCGCTGCTGTTGCCGACGTTGCAGATGGCTCCGCCAGGCAGGTTCTTGAAGTCGGTTTTGGTGTTGTAGAGGTAGGCGGCGACGTCGCAGGCGATGGCCTCGCCGTTGGACTCGAGGGCGCGATAAGTGAGCATCTCGGTCTCGATGGAGAAGCCGCTGGCGGTGGCTGAACCTGTGCCGGTGGGCTTGGCCGCGGCTGAGGTGGAGATGGCGGGGGTGGTCTGCGCGAGCAAGCGGGCCGAGACGAGAGAGATTCCGGCCAGCGTAAGGAGGGCAAAACTGGAGGAGAACAAGCGGACCTGGAGACGCGAAAGCGTGCTCATCATTGGTTCACCTCATGATTGTCTACAGACGCAACAGCATAGCAGGCCCGGAGATGCGCGCGCATAATGCGTGTACGGGTAGCACCCGAAGAAGACTGGCCTACAGACGGAGGCAGGCGCCGGAAAGACGCGGGTGGTTGGGAGAATGGCCGGTGGCGGGGATGCCCGTATTTCATGCATAAGTTGGGCATGCGACAATCTTATTAGCGCGCTATGCCCATTCGAGCCGAGTCAGCCCCTGAAAGTGCGGCGGAAGCCGTTTCCCCGAACCAGATTCCGACGCCTGCGCAGATCACCGCGGCGCTGCTGAAGACCCATAGCATCACGGCGGATGAGTACGCGCGTATCGAAAAGCTGATGGGGCGCACGCCTTCGCTGACCGAGCTGGGAATCTTCTCGGTGATGTGGAGTGAGCATTGCTCGTACAAGTCTTCGCGGGTGCATCTGAAGCGGCTGCCGACCAAAGGTACGCGGACGACGGGGCCGGGATCTGTGGTGCAGGGGCCGGGCGAGAACGCGGGCATCATCGACGTGGGTGATGGATGGGCGTGCGCGTTCAAGATCGAATCGCATAATCACCCTAGCTATATAGAGCCGTACCAGGGCGCGGCGACGGGTGTCGGTGGAATCCTGCGCGATATCTTTACCATGAACGCGCGGCCGCTGGCGGTGATGGATTCGCTGCGCTTCGGTCCTTTAGAACAGGGAACAGGGAATAGGGAACAGGGAACAGGAAGTGCCGCAGAGTTTTCGGCGATGGACTACGCGAAGAACCGGCAGACCATCACCGGCGTTGTGGGCGGGATTGCGGGGTATGGGAACTGCTTTGGCGTGCCGAACTTGGGTGGGGAGACGCGGTTTGAGGCTTGCTACAGCGGCAATCCGCTGGTAAATGCGTTTGCGTTGGGGCTGGTTCGGACCGACGAGATTTTTTACGCAAAGGCGACCGGCGTTGGCAATCCGGTGATCTATGTAGGCGCGAAGACGGGGCGCGATGGCATCCATGGCGCGACGATGGCTTCGGAGGAGTTTACCGAGGGCTCGGAACAGAAGCGGCCGAATGTGCAGATGGGCGATCCATTTATGGAGAAGCTGCTGCTGGAGGCTTGCCTGGAGGCGATGGCGACCGGCGCCGTGCTCGGAATACAAGACATGGGCACGGCGGGGCTGACGTGTTCGACCTGCGAGATGGGCGCGCGGGGCGAGCTGGGACTGACGATTGAATTGGATTTGGTTCCGCAGCGTGCGGAGGGCATGACGGCGTACGAGATCATGCTTTCTGAGAGCCAGGAACGTATGTTGTTAGTTGCAGCCAAAGGCCGCGAGGGTGAAGTGCTGGCGGTGTTCGAGAAGTGGGGGCTGGACGCGTCGATCGTGGGTGTCGTGACTGCCGATGACACCATGCGCGTGACGCATCACGGCGAACTGGTTGCTGAGATTCCGAATAAAGCGCTGACTGACGATGCTCCGGTTTACAACCGGCCAGTGGGCGTGTGGAAGGCTCCGGTGCCGCTTGATCCTCCTGAGTGGGTGGTCGAAGAGCTTCGCAAGCCAAGGGATTACACCGCGGATTTGAAGAAGCTCTTGGCGAGCGCGAATATTTGCGACAAGCGATGGGTGTTCGAGCAGTACGACTCGATGGTGCAGACGAATACGGTGCAGGGGCCGGGTGGGGAAGCTGGCGTGATGCGGATTAAGGGCTCTGGGAACGAGGGCAAAGGCGGTCGAGCTTCGCTCGATAACCCACCCAAGCAGAGCTTGGATGGGGCACCCGGTTCGGGGGCAGGGCCGGAGCGCGGAATTGCGATGGCGCTGGCGGGCAATGGGCGGTGGGCTTGGCTCGATCCGAAGCTAGGCGCGATGCATGCGGTGGCGGAGGCGGCTCGCAAGGTGGCTTGTACGGGGGCTACTCCTGTGGCGGCGACTAACTGCTTGAACTTCGGCAATCCGGAGAAGCCGGAGATCATGGCGCAGTTGTCGGCGGCGATTGATGGGATCGCGGAGGCGTGTACGGCGCTGGGAACTCCGGTGACGGGCGGGAATGTTTCTTTATATAACGAGACCAGGGGCGAGGGGATCTATCCGACTCCGGTCATCGGGATTGTGGGGATTCTCGACGACGTCACGAAGACGGTGCCCAACAGTTTTCGCCAGGCCGGCGACCTGATTCTCTTCCTCTCCGCCATCC
>JALYIG010000443.1 GCA_030775885.1 Acidobacteriota bacterium
GCTCATCACCTGCCTCGAGGCCAAGAGCCTCCCGAGCCGCCTGCGGAATGACCACCTGATACTTGCTGCTGAGCCGAACGGTCGCGTTCATGGGTTACCCCGGGGTAAAGTGATTTAAGCAGGTTACTTTACCACAATGAACCCATTTGTTCCGGACTCCGCCAAAGTCAGGGGGCGCGGCTTACCGGGCAACCTGCCGTAATCTGTGTAAGGGATGTATAAGTACTTTGGCTCGCAAAATCAGCTATTCCAGCGATTGAAAGTCCCTTGCGTCTGAGACGGCCCGCGCCCTGGGAGGAAGTGACCAGCCTGTAGCGACGCCAATTCTCCTGCTGGAACTGCTGGTATTTTCGAGGGTTAGCAGCCAAAGCTGACCGCGATCCTCAGTGAATTTCTGGACCTGCCCGGAGCCGGACTCGAACCGGCACGGGGTCGCCTCCGAGGGATTTTTAAATCCCTTGGCTAGCCTAAGTCGTTGACTGTAAAGGGAATTCCACGCCGTCCGCAAGCCTACGTGTAAGAAAATGTGAAAGTCGAAGCTGTCGGCCGAGGCAACTATGACGTCGATACGGTAGTTGCGACGTAGCCATACCCCTAGATTGAAAAATTGTAATCTTCGTGCTACATATCTGCCTGATTTGTAGCGTGAAGCTCGCAATGCCGACCCCTCATAGTCCTCCTGCTGCTGTTCGACGCGCCTTGAGCAAGCTCGGGGCGGACATCCACGACGCACGGCGTCGACGACGCCTGCCCATGAGCGTGGTCGCGGAGCGGGCATTCACCTCTCGCTCAACCCTCCAAAGGATCGAAGCCGGAGACACAAGCGTCAGCATCGGTATTTATGCCGGCGTTCTTCAGGCGCTCGGCCTCCTCGAAGGCTTGGCTAAAGTCGCCGATATCAGTAACGACAGCGTTGGTCAGGCGTTGTCGAGTGCGGCGCTTCCAAAACATGTTCACCTCAAGCGCAAAGCCGGGGCCGCGCCCGATGGCTGACTTCGAGGTGCATATAGAATTAAATGGTCAGACGCGTCCAGTTGGAATTGCGAGATGCAATCGTGCTCGCGGCGCTGAGATCATCCTGTTCGAATACCTTCGCACGTGGCTGGATGACCCTGGACACTTTGCTCTAGAGCCCGCACTAGCACTGACACGCGGAACATTTGCTCCTTCGGCAGGACTACCTACGTTTGGATCCATAGGTGACTCCGCGCCCGACACGTGGGGGCGTCGCCTCATGCAGCGCGCGGAACGTCGTCTCGCCGACCGCGAGGGGCGTGCTGTTCATACCCTCACAGAAAGCAGTTACCTGCTCGGCGTCGCCGACGAGACGCGGCTCGGAGCTCTGCGCTTCCGATGGATCGGCGAAGAAGCCTTCCAAGCGCCTACCCGCGTCGGCGTGCCTCCACTGATCGAGCTAGGACGGCTGCTGCAGATAACCGAACGGATACTCAGAGACGAAGAAACGGATGAAGATCTGCAACTCATATTTGCTCCAGGTTCTTCGCTCGGTGGTGCTCGCCCCAAAGCTTCAGTCGTCGACCAGCATGGTCACCTGTCCATAGCGAAATTCCCTAAAGAAAATGACGACTACAGCATTGAGACATGGGAGGAGATTGCGCTGAGGCTGGCCGCTCGAGCTGGCATCGCTACTCCACAACACAGACTAATCCATATCGGCGGTAAGGCCGTCATGTTGTCTCGCCGCTTCGATCGTGCTGGCGCGGTCCGTATACCATTCTTGTCTGCAATGGCGATGTTGGGAGCGAAGGACGGGCAGCGAGGCAGTTATCCCGAACTCGTCGATGCACTCACTCAACACGGTGCGCAGGCGAAGTCGGATGCCCACGCGCTTTATCGGCGAGTCGTCTTCAATGTGCTGATCTCTAATGTCGATGACCACCTGCGCAACCACGGCTTCCTGTGGTCAGGCAAAGCCGGATGGGCATTATCACCCGTATATGACCTCAATCCTGTCCCGGCCGATCTCAAAGCAAGGGTATTATCTACCAACATCAATCTCGACGAAGGAACTTGCTCCCTCGATCTGCTGGAGTCTGCGTCCGAGTATTTCGCGCTCACCCTTGCGCAGGCCCGTGAGACAATCAGAGAAGTTGCGACTGTGACCTCGACTTGGCGCGAGATCGCCAAAACATCGGGTGCGCGCGCGGAGGAGATCAATCGGATGACCACTGCATTCGAGCATGATGACCTCGAGCGAGCACTCGCGCTATAAATCGCGACCCTACTAAGTTCCGAGGCCTCAAATGGCCATATGAGGCGGTGGGGCTGATACCAAAAAATGACAATCTCTATTGGGATCGTTGTCAATGCAGACTGACGCAGCTAACATTCAATATACAAACCTCCCCGAAGAGCTCGAGGCGGCCCTGCAGTGGCTCGACCGATTGGGGATCGCTTACTTAACGAGTCGCTTTGCCTACTACAAAAAGACGTTGAACGACGTTGAAGCAGAGCGCGTCGCTGGCACCAACCTATATGTCGTTGCGGAAAGGCTCAACGCTTTCGTACCAATTTTTGAGGCTGACGAGGTCGTCACCATTCATCAGGGCCTAGCAGGCAAGGGCCTGGACGCGTACCTGTCTTCGAAGTGCAGAATTTCCTCTGTTGAAGACCATGCGATTTCCTGGGATGGGGACCACCCGATTTCCTGAGTTCAGGACCACCTGATTTCCTCAGTTGGGGACCACCGGCGGGGCGTTTTTGCAGCGCCCGGCCCGGGCGCAGGAGTGCTCCTGCGATGTCGAATTCCGAGCAAAACCAGCCAGTTGAGGTGATTGTCGGCCCGTTGCCTAGCCCGACCGCTACCGTCGTGAGCAATTACGAAGGGGAAGACGGCATGGGCTCACGCAGCATGACGGTGGGGCGGTACGAGGAGATCCGGCGGCGGCTGGCCGAAGGCCGTGGAATGCGTGAGATCGCGCGGGCCCTCGGTTGTTCCCGCGACACGGTGCGAGAGGTGCGCGATGGCGCGCGGCAATCTCCCGATGCGCCGAAGTTATCCTCAGATCCGTTGTGGATGCTGCAGTTGGACTGGCCCGCCATCGTTCACGATTTGGGACTCGGGCATCCACTGAAGTTCATCTGGGAGGAGAAAGCCCAACAACTGACGACCTACAGCAATTTCTGGAAACAGTTTTACCGCAAGTTCCCGCAATACCGACAGGCTTCCGTCACGGCGCGGGAGTTTGATCCTGGCGAGCGCGTGGAAGTCGACTACGCCGGCGACACGCTCGACTGGATCGATCTGAAGACGGGTGAGATCCGCAAAGCGTACGTGTTTGTCGCGGGCCTGGGCTTCAGCCACCTGTTGTTCGCCTGGGCGGCCGAGGACATGAAGAGCCGCAACTGGCTCGGCGCCCACCGACGCATGTTCAGCTTCTACGGCGGCGTGCCGCACGTGACAGTACCGGACTGTTTGAAGCAAGGTGTGTTGAAGTGCCATCTGTACGATCCGGACCTGAACCCCGGATACGCGCAGTTGGCCAGTCAATTCTCCACTGCGGTGGTCCCGGCGCGTCCAGGTCATCCGAAGGACAAAGCGATCGTCGAGGGACTAGTGAAAATCCTGATGCGCTACGCACGCTTCCGCTATCGGCGCACGCGCTTCACCTCTCTGGCAAACATCAATCAAGCTCTCGGCGAATGTGTGGAGCGGATCAATGCTCGTCGCCACAGCCGCTTCGGGATCTCGCGCCGCGAGCGCTTCGAGACCCTCGAGAAGGCGGCGCTGAAGCCACTGCCCATCGGCGAGCTGGAGTACGCGGACTGGAAAGACGCCACTTTGCACTCCGACTGCTATGTGTGTATCGAGGGCGATTACTACAGCGCACCCCACATCCATCGACACAAGAAGCTGCGCATCAAGATCACGGAGAACCAGGTCGAGATCTTCCTAAGCCTCGAACGTCTGGCGATCCATCCGCGCAGCCGCCATCGCAACGGCAAGCGTATCTTCATCGATACGCACTTCCCAGCGGCCTCTCAGGCGTACTACGAAGCCACGCCACAAAAGCTGCTCTGCCAGTCCCGGTTTATCCATCCGGAGCTCAATCAGTTGTTCGTGGAGCTGTTCAATGCGGACCTCTTCGGGCATCTACGTCGCTGCCAGGGCTTCGTGCGCAGCTGTACGAAAGAGATCAATACCACCGGTCACGAGGTCGCCAGCATGCACATTGCCGCCGCCATCGCCACCATGCGCCGCTACAACAAGTTCCGCGTACCGTACTTCCAGGCGCTACTTGCCCAGGCACGAATACAGACCTCAACACCGGATAGCGACCGACAGATCGTGCGCCGTCCCGGAAACCCCATGCTGCGTTACGTCGGCGGTGCTGATCAGCTCACCGACACAAGCGCCGCTATCGCGTCCGCCTCACTTCAGGAGAATTTAAAGTTATGAGTACTGCGATCGCCAAGAACCTCATGGCCGAGATGAAACTGTTCGGCATGTTCGCCGCCTACGATCACGCCGTCACTGCTGCGACCCGGGACCAGACCGGGTACTCGGAGTTCCTCGACACGCTGCTGCAAGCTGAAGTTGACTATCGCCAGGAGCGTAAGACCGGCTATCGGATCAAATCCGCTAAATTTACCTTGCGACCAGCGTTCGAGGACATCGACTTCACCGCCAGCCGTTCGATCAGCAAGGCCCAGATCAAGGAGCTTTACAGCCTGCAGTGGTTGAATGAGGGTCGCCCAGTGCTGTTGATCGGACAAACCGGTGTGGGCAAGACCTTCCTCGCCCAGGCCATCGGCTTGCACGCCTGTGCGTGCGGCAAGTCCGTGTTGTATATGACCGTGACAACCTGGTTGGAGAACATCGCGCTCGCCCGATCCAGTGGTACGTATTTACGATACCGCGACAAGATCGCCAAGCCCGATATCCTCATCCTGGATGACATGGGAATGAGAAAACTCTCTTCCACCGAGGCACAGGACCTGTGCGAGATCCTGGAAGAGCGCTCGATCGGCAAGTCCACCGTGTTCACAACCCAACTGCCGCTGGATCACTGGTCGGAAGTGATCGGCGATCCGGTCATCGCGGATGCCATCCGGGACCGCCTCGAACACGCCGCACTCACCATCCAGATCACCGGCGAGAGCTATCGCGGCGTCAAAGCACGCAAACTTGCCAGCAAGAAGAAGGAAGCATAAGAATCGTCGCCTTCGGCTCCGCCAGTGACCCCCTCAGGTGGTCCCCAACTGGGGAAATCGGCCGGTCCTCAACGAGGAAATCCTGCATTCGAAGCTTCACGAGTTGGTTTCAGGACCCGAGAGCTATGTGGACGAGAAGCCGAAGGCGGGTTCGAACAAAGCAAGGAATACCGGCTTTGAGCTATCGGTAATCGCGAACCTGGCTCAGGCGGGGCTAACAATTGAGCAAGAAGGTGGCCTCGCTGATGTCGTAGCGCGCTTAGGAGGTGCCACGGTCATTGTGGAGTGCAAGCGACCCCAGTCCGAAGCGCGGATGGAACGCGCAATATGTGACGCACGTGATCAACTGGTCACCCGGTACAAATCGAGGAGAAAAATCAGGCCACACACAACAGGAATCATTGCGCTCGATTTGACCAAGGTAATCAATCCCAGCTGACGTCCCCGGGAGTGGTGTACGAGGGATCTTCTGATCCGAGCTTTTTAGCTCCGCCCCCGTAGGGCAGACGCGGCCGAAGGC
>JALYIG010000444.1 GCA_030775885.1 Acidobacteriota bacterium
AGCAGCACAGCGTGTGGGCAGAGCTGGTGGGCCGGCGCATGCCGCAACTCGAGGAGCACGCCTGCCAGGAGTACCTGGACGGCTTCCACAATATCGGGCTGCGGCAGGACGTGATCCCGGACCTGGCGCATGTAAACACGCTGCTGGCCCCGCGCACCGGATGGAATGCCACGCCCGTCTCCGGTTACCTGCCGGCAGCGGCCTTCTTTGAGATGATTGCGGCGCGCCGCTTTCCCACTACGACCACCCTGCGCACTCGCGAGTCGCTGGAATACACGCCGGCGCCGGACATCTTCCACGACGTCTTCGGGCATGTGCCGATGCACGCGCATCCTGTGTTCGCGGACTTCCTCGCGCACTACGGGCAGGTGTGCGCGCGCATTGAAGACGAGGCGATTCTGGAGCGCCTGGGACGCGTGTTCTGGTACACGGTGGAGTTCGGCTTGATCCGCCAGAATGGCCGCGTGAAGGTATATGGCAGCGGGCTGATCAGCTCGGATGGCGAGTGCTCGAACGTGCTGCACGGAGGCTGCGAGGTGCGCCCCTTCGTGCTCGACGAAGTGCTGGGCACGCCGGTGAAGGTGGACGAGATGCACCACCTCCTATTCGCGATTGAAAGCTTTGAAGAGATCTTCGAAGCGATGCACGTGCTGGAAGGCCGCATTCAGCGCGGATCGCGACTGGACTAACGTCTGCCGGCGCAAGCCGCGGCCCGATCCTCTGTAGAATCTTCGCATGAAGGAAATCGTCGCTCTGATCTTTGGGCTGGGACTGTTGGGGAATGCCGCCTTGTTCGTTCCGCAGGCGATCGCGGTATGGCGCAAGAAGACGGATGAGGGCATTTCTCTGATCACCTTCGCCGGCTTCAATCTTCTGCAGGTGATCGCAATCGTGCATGGCGTCTATCAGCAGGACCGTTCGCTGATCGTAGGCATGATCGCCAGTTTAATTACTTGCGGCGCCGTGACCTGCCTGACGATCTTCTACCGCGTGAAGCGCAAGCGTGCGCCCGTCGTGGCACCGTAATCCCCTGCAAGTCGCGGCTATTTGCGATGTGCGTTCAGCTTGTCGATCGCGACTTTCAGTTGGTCCAGCTTCTGCCCTGCTTCTCCCAGCTTGCCCTCTGATGTCAGGCGCTGGTAGTCGGCGAAGTCCTTGCCCGCTTCACCGATAAGCGCGTTGATGTCTTCCGCCTTGGGCGCAGCCTGCGATGCGGTCGAGGCCTGTGCGGCCTGCTGCTGGGGTGGCGCACCGTTCGAGGTCAGCGAAGGTGCCTCTCCTCCGTAAAGAGAGGCCAGCGCCGCCTCAAAGGTCGGTCCATATGCCAGTTTGTCCTGCAACGCCAGCACCACAAGTCGCAGTTCGGGCATAGGGCTTTGCTGCGCCTGCAGGTAGATCGGCTCGGCATAGAGCAGCGCGCGCCCGGATGGAATGACCAGCAGGCTTCCACGGCGCACATGCGAGCCCTGCTGATTCCACAGCGTCAATTGTCCGGAGAGTTGCGCATTCTGATCGATGCGCGATTCGATCTGCTGCGGTCCGTCGACCAGCTTCGTCTTGGGAAAGTCATAGACCACGGACTTGCCGTAGTTGTCGCCGTCGCTGCGGCCGGCGATCCAGCCGATCAGGTTGTTGCGGTTCGCCGGCGTGAAGGGCAGTATTTCGACGAACTCCGCACCCGCTTCTCCCGGGAGTTTCATCAGGACGAAATTCGGCAGCATCGCCTGCTTCGTCTGTTCGCCGTTACTCCCTGAGCCTGTCTCGGTCGCGACGGTCCACAGGTCCTCGCGGTTGAAGAAGACTTGCGGATTGGTCATGTGGTACAGCCCGTACACCTCAGCCTGCAGCCGAAAGAGCAGTTCGGGATAGCGCACATGCTTGTGCAGCCACGCCGGCATGGAGGACGCATCCTTGAACAGGCTGGGGAAGATGCGGCGGTAGGCTCCGAGGATCGGATCCTTGTCGTCAAATACGTAGAAGGTCGTGGTGCCGTCGTAGGCGTCGACCACCACCTTGACGCTGTTACGCATGTAATTGACGGACGCGTCGCCCAGCGCATAGTGGGTCGAATAGGGATAGATGTCCGAAGTGGTGAACGCGTCCATCACCCAGGAGAGCCGGCCGTCTTCGCCCAGCACAATATAAGGGTCCTGATCGAACGTGAGGAACGGCGCCAGCGTGGTAACCCGTTCGCGCACGTTTCGGCGCATCAGCAGGCGGCTGTCGGGGGTCACGTCGTCGCTGAAGGGCAATTTGCCGAGATCGTCGCGGTCGTAGGACAGCAGCACTCGTCGCAGAAAGCCGCCCAGCGGAATTCCGCCCGTCCCCTGGTACGAGGTTAGCTTGTTGGAATCGCCCTGCGGGTAGTCGAACTCCTGCTGGCGCGTTTTCACGTACACATCCGCGTTGGTCATTTCGCCGAAATAGACCTCTGGCCGCGTGACGCTCAGGCCGGGCACCGAGCTTTGAACCGGCATGTTGCTTAGCAACAGGGTGGGCAGGCCCTCCGGCGTGAAGCCGTTCACCGGGTTCATCGTGATGCCATAACCGTGGGTGTAGATCAGCTTTTCGTTGATCCAGTTGCGGCTGCTCTCCGGCAGCTTCTCCACATTCAGTTCCCGCGTCGCCAGCATCACTTCGCGCATGGTGCCGTTGATGTTGTAGCGGTCGATGTCGATGTCCGGAAAGTCGTAGTAGGTACGAATCTCCTGGACCTGGCGCAGGGTGTCCTGCAGCGCATGCCAGTCCCACAGCCGGATGTTTTGCAGCGTCGGCTGGTTGTTGGCGGGATCGGTCGCCTCCACGGTGGTCTCGGCGGGGAACTCACGCTGGTTGAATTGATCCAGGCCAAACGCCTGGCGCGTCATCTGGATGTTGTTGGCGATGTACGGCTGCTCGCGAACCAGTTCGTTCGGCTTGACCACGAAACTGTTGACATACCAGCCGATGATGCTGAGCAGGACGAAGCAAACCACTGCGGGCGCAATGGCTCCTGCCAGCACGATCCCGCGCGGCCGGCGCAGCGCGTTCGCCGCGGCGATGGCGGCTCCCACAAATAGCGCTGCGGAGACCACCAGCAGGCCGCCCAGCATCAGGTGCGCGTCCGTGTAATTGATGCCGTCGAAGATGGTGTGGTGGTCGAGCAGCAGGTCGAACCGGCTAACGTAGACGTTGATTCCCAAAATTACAAGCAGCCCGGCAAGCGCGGCCGACAGCCCTCGCCAAGGCGATGCACCGTAACTGAGGCCGCCTTTGCTGAGAGCGCGCGTTCCGCCGGTGATCAGCAAAAAGAAAAGAGCCATCAGGCAGACAGCCACCGACATAGTCAACAGCCAGTCGAGGATCACGTGCCAGGCCGGCAGGGTGAACAGGAAAAAGTTGATCGGTCTGCCGAATATCGGGTCAGGCGATGCGACGCTGCCTGCGGGCGTATACCACCACAGAGCCAACGTCGGCCAGTCGTCCATGATGGAGGCGCCGGTGACCAGCGCTCCACCGACCGAGACAATCCATCCCGCCACGCGCAGCACTGGCGCAACGGACAGCTTAACCGGCTGGCCGCCGAAGACGATGGTATGGTCGCGCGGCAGATCGTCGCGGTGGGCACGTTTCAGTGCGGAGAACGCGCCAAAAAGAATGGCAAACGTAGCCATCGCAAACATCGCGAAAATCGCCCATTGCAGGTGCAGTGTCTTCCAGAAGACGTCGGCGTATCCCAGCGATCCGAACCACAGCAGGTCAACCCAATAGGAGAGGACGGTCTTGCTGCTGAAGATAATTGCGACGAGGATAACCCCGGCGATGAGAAACCGGAACCGCCGGCGCGGACTTTGAAGTTCCCGCGGATAATCTATCGACACTGGCACACTACCCCCCGCACAAATAACTCTTTGATAATCAGGGAAATTGTACAGCGTGAAGAAACGCAGGCAGCCATCGCGACTGCAACCCGTTTCGATCCTGCGGTGATAGAACAGGCCAAATGTGATGCCCGTCACACACTTGCGCTCGAAAACGGCGGGGACCGGCGAGCTTGCTGATAAACTGTTACACATGAGCGGCAAGCCACCACTGAAGATCATCGCGGCGACTCTGGTTATCCTGGCGACTGTCGGTTGGCTCAGCCTCACCGGCATTTCCAAGACCAAGGAATATTACGTCACCATCAGCGAATTGAACTCGATGGGCAGCAAAGCCTATACGCGGCACCTGCGCGTGGCCGGTAACGTTGCTCCGGGCACCATCCAGCGATCCGGCCCGAACGCCCACTTCACCTTGCTGGAGCAAGGCCACACCTTACAGGTGAGCTACGTGGGTTCCGAGCCGCCGCCAGACACCTTCAAGGACGACGCGCAGGCGCTAGCGGTTGGCACCTATGGCCGCGACGGCGTCTTCCACGCGACGCAACTTCAGGCCAAGTGCGCTTCCAAGTACGCACCGGCCAAGCCCGGCGAAGCTCCGGCCGGCAACACCGCGATGCTCGCTCCGGCGAAATAACTGCGCGGAGCTCCCAGGTGCAATCGGAGACGATGATCGAAACCGCTCTCGAATCCGTGGTGCAGGCTCCCGCTGCTCGCCTTGAATCCGCCTCCAAGCTATATGGCACATTCGCTGCACTGCGCAAAGTCTCTGTCGACTTCGCCGTGGGATCCTCGACAGTCATCCTCGGCGATAACGGCGCAGGCAAGTCGACGTTGTTGCGTATGCTTGCGGGACTGATCTCGCCGACCCGTGGCTCGGTCCAGGTGTTTGGCGATGAACCGCAGAAACAGCGGCCGCGCATCGCCTACATGAGCCACGACTCCATGCTCTACGATGAGCTCTCGGCGCTCGAAAACCTGAACTATTTCGCATCGCTGCAAAATAATGGAGGCGTCGTATGCAGTTGCGCCGCGTCGCCGGAGATGGCGTTGCACGCAGTCGGTCTCGACCCTGCGCTCAGCCGCCCGGTGGGCCAGTACTCGCAGGGAATGCGCCAGCGAGCCTCGCTTGCGCGCGTACTGCAGACCGATCCGGAACTGCTTTTGCTGGACGAACCTTTTTCGAATCTCGACGTCGCTTCGGCGCAGCATATGGTGGATCTGCTGCTGGACTTCCGCACCTGGCCGGTTGAAAAGCCTCTGCCCACGGGAGCTAATGCGTCTGCCGCTCCTACCCTACGCGCGCGCACCATCATTCTCACGACGCACCAGCCGAAATTGGCAGAGCCGCTGGCCGAGATCGTATTGACGATGAAGGCAGGCGCGGTTATCTCTGTGAAAGCGCGCTCGGAGCCTGAGATCGCCTCGTATGGAGCCGGTCAATGAAGGCTGCCAAGCCCGCGAAGACGAATGCCGCTCGCCTGCTCGATTCGCTCGGCATCTCTTATGAGGTTCGAACGTACGAGGTCGATCCTGAGGACCTCAGCGCACTTTCGGTTGCGCGCAAGATCGGCCTGCCGGCGGAACAGGTCTTCAAAACGCTGCTCACACGATCCACCACCGCCGCTGGCGAGCGTCACGCGACTCACCTCTTCGCGGTCATTCCCGGCGACGCCGAACTCGACCTGAAAAAACTGGCGCACGCCGCCTCCGTGAAGAAGATCGAGCTTGCCTCGCTGAAGGATGTCGAACCGCTGACAGGCTATGTACGCGGCGGAGTCACCGTGATGGCCGCAAAAACTTCCTTCCCCGCCTACGCCGATGAGACGATCGAACTGCAAGATGTCATCTCCATCTCGGCCGGACAACGCGGGACGCAGCTTGTGCTTGCTCCTGCGGACTACCTTCGAGCCACGCACGCTGTCCTCGCCGACTTAACCAAGGCCGCACTCGCAGCCGGAGTGCCTGTTTGAGCTACTTCGGCCACGTCTACACTCACCTGCGCAAGGACCTGCAACTGGAGTGGCGTTCGCGCGACTCAATCAACGGCATGCTCTTCTTCTCCCTGCTCGTGGTGGTCGTATTCTCACTCGCGTTCGACCCTACGGCAGCGGTGTCGCGACAGATCGCCGGAGGCATCCTCTGGGTTGCGCTCCTGTTTGCCTCAATTACCGCACTCAACCAGGCGTGGACGCGGGAGCAGCGCAACCGCGTGCTGGATGCACAGCGCATGTCCCCTGCCCCGCCGTCGGCGTTGTTCCTCGGCAAAGCCATCGCCAACATGCTGTTCGTGGCACTGGTCGAGGTGGTGCTCGCACCATTGTTCATCGTCTTCTATAACCTGCACGCCCTCGGGCAGGGATGGCTGTTCCTAATCGTAATGCCGCTGGGGACATGGGCGCTGGTCTGCAATGGTACGTTCTTCGCCGCGCTTGGTTTGCGCACGCGCAACCGCGAACTGCTGCTTCCGCTCATCCTGTTTCCGATTTCAATCCCCGCGCTGTTAGGGGCGATGATGGCCACCACGGCTATCCTTACCGGAGAGTTCGAGCCCGGCCTGTGGATCCGCCTGCTGATCGCCTATAACATCGCCTTCACCACCGCCTGCCTGCTGCTGTTCGATACCGTCCTGAGCGCAGAATAAATGCGTTCTAGGGAACTTCTGACTAAGTCGTGTCTTGTTAAGGGCACGGCTTTGCAGGCTGCGGAAGAACACCGTAAGCGGAAGAACACCGTAATTGGTTAAGGGCACGGTTTTAGCAGGCTACGGAAAAACACCGCTTCGTTTAGGGGCACGCCTTCAAAGGATGCTGAAAAACTCGGCCTATTTGTTAAGGGCACGGATTTATCCGTGCCGCAAGCGCCGAAGAGCCAACAGGGCTTTAGCCCCTGAGGTACGCTCTCTTTCACAACAGCAACTTATTCAGATATCTCTTAGAGCCGGGTGATGCGCGTCACATTCGGCCGCCCCATTTCTCCGCCTTCGCGGTAGACTGAGAACATAGTGAAGCGATCCGGCATCCTCGGTCCCATTGGCATCGTCTGGCTAGGCATCACTCTCGGTGTCATTGCCTACGCCACCAAGCTCGGCCTCGTGGTCGCGCCCACCGAAGCTACGATGGGCAATGTGCAGCGCATCTTCTACTACCACGTACCCACGTCGATGCTCAGCCTGCTGTTCCCGTATGTAAATTTTGCAGCATCGCTGTGCTATCTCTTCTGGCGCAGGCGCGACCCGCTGAAGGCGCTGACCGCCGACGCCTGGGCCATCGCTTCCGCCGAAGTCACCGTCGTCTACAGCAGCATCTGTCTGATTACCGGCATGCTGTGGGGCCGGGCCGCCTGGGGCATCTGGTGGACCTGGGATGCGCGCCTCACCAGCATGCTTCTGCTTTGGCTGCTCTACGTCAGCTACCTGATGCTGCGCAAGCTCTCTTCGACCGGCCAGACGCACACCCTCGCAGCGGTGCTTTCAGTCTTTGCCGCAATCGACGTGCCCATCGTGTATATGTCGATCCAGTGGTGGCGAACCCAGCATCCAGCGCCCGTCTTTGGCGGAGGCGCGGATTCCGGCATCGATCCTTCCATGAAGCCGGCGTTCTGGTTCAACGTGCTCGGCTGGGCGATGTGGGGCATCTTCCTGCTGGTCTTCCGTTACCTGCTGGAACGTCGCCGCCAGACCCTGGAACAGGACGAAGCGCTTCAGGCCATTGAAGCCTCTCTGGAGATCGCAAAATGAAACTTGCATGGATGTTTGGCAATAGCCTTGAAGCCCATCACCTGTTATGGGCTTATCTTTGCGTGTGGCTGGTGCAGGGCGGATACTGTATTTGGGTGGCCGTGCAGTGGGTCAGCACGAAGAAGAGCTCCCACGCCGCCGAGCCGCAAACTCGCGACGGCTACTAAACACAAAAAAAACAACGAAGCCGTAGAGTTCGCGACTTCGTTGTCCGAGGATAGTGTGAACGATGCGAGTATTACGGTCTGAGTCGGAACCTCGCCTCTGTTCCATAAAACCCGTTCCAAGCAAAAAGTTTCGCAGAATCCGATCCTTCTTTCTGTGCTTCCGGCTTCTGGTTCCACAGTCGGCACAAAATGCTCTAAACTCGCGAAAGTGCAGATGATCCAATCAGTTCGACGGGAATCCGGCTGGCGCGCTCCGGGTTCCGATAGCTACTTTCCGGATACCCGGACAGGTCTGGCGGCGGCGCTGGCCCTACTGCTTCTGCCCTTGGGCTGCCATCGCGGCCGATTTCCCGACGTTCCTCCCGGCTACCGCGAGTTCGCCTACGTCAGTAACGGCGGGTCGAATACCGTCTCCGTGCTGGACCTGGTCTATATGCGGCAGGACCGCACCTTGCAGGTTGGCACCCAGCCCACCGGCATCGCCGTCAACCCCAAACGCAACGAAGTTTACGTGGTCAATGCGGGCACAGCATCCGGCAATGGTTCCGTCTCGGTGATTGATACCGACTCCAACCGCGTGGTCGCGACCATCCAGGTCCACAAGCTTCCCTACTTAATCGACGTGGATGCCGCCGGACATCGCGCCTATGTGGCCAACAGCGGATCGAATACGGTCAGTGTGATCGACCTTGACCACCGCCGTGAGATTGCGGTGGCCGGCACCGGCTTTAATAAATTCCTCGCCCGCATCTCTCG
>JALYIG010000445.1 GCA_030775885.1 Acidobacteriota bacterium
CATGCCTTACGGGTCCTACCACTCCTCCGTGGACGACGCCCTGAGCAATGCGATCCGCTTCATCAAGGAAGCCGGCGCACAGGCCGTCAAAATCGAAGGCGGAAGCCAGCGCGCCGACCTCGTCCGCCAGCTGACCGACGCGGAGGTTCCGGTCGTCGCGCACATCGGTCTGACGCCGCAGTCCGTGCACAGCATGGGCGGCTACCGCGTGCAGGGCAAGACGCTGGACGCGATCGACCGCCTCTCCGCCGACGCTCGCGCTCTGGAAGATGCGGGAGCAATTGCCATCGTTCTCGAAGGCATCCCGCGCGAGGTTGCAGCCACCATCACAGCGCACAGTGGAGTTCCTACCATCGGCATCGGTGCAGGTCCGGATTGCGACGGCCAGATTCTCGTTTTCCATGATCTCTTCAACCTCACCTTCGGGCCGACAGCGAAGTTCAGCCGCCAGTACGGCGACGCAGCCGCACTCTTCGCGGACGGGCTACAGCAGTATCGCGACGACGTCCTCGCTCACCGGTTCCCATCGGACGCGGAGAGCTACCACCTGCCGCGCGAGGTCCAGATCGCGTTCGCGTCCAACAACCCACGTGTGCGCAAGGCATGATCCTCTGCACTTCCGCCGCCGAGATGTCTTCCGCCTGCCGCGACCTGCGCGCCTCCGGGCTCACGCTGGGCCTGGTCCCAACCATGGGAGCCCTGCACGCGGGCCACATGTCGCTGGTCTCGGCTGCACGCGCCGATTGCGACCACGTTGCGGCGTCCATCTTCGTCAACCCCACGCAATTTGGTCCCAATGAGGACCTTGCATCGTACCCGCGAACCTTCGATGCGGATCGCTGCAGGCTCGAGGACGCCGGAGTCGACTTGCTGTTCGCTCCCTCCGCGACCGAAATGTACCCTCCCGGCAACACCACTTTCGTCGATCCCGGCGACATCGCGAACCGCCTCGACGGAGCGACGCGCCCCGGCCACTTTCGCGGCGTCGCCACCATCGTTACGCGACTCTTCAACATCGTCGGTCCGGACCGCGCGTACTTCGGACAGAAGGACGCAGCTCAGATCGCCGTCCTTCGGCACATGGTTCGCGACCTGAACCTGCAAGTGCACATCGCGGTCTGCCCCATCGTCCGTGAGCCCGATGGCCTCGCACTCAGTTCGCGCAACCGGTATCTCTCTCCAGCCGAACGAAAGAACGCCACCGTTCTGATCCGTTCCCTCCGCGCTGCCGAAGAGCTCGCGCGCGCCGGGGAAACGTCCGCCGAAACGCTTCGCAACGCCATACTCGCCTTTTTTCCCTCCGAGCCAGATCTGCGGCTCGACTACGCGGTCGTCGTCGATCCCGACACGCTTTTGCCGGTCGCAGACGCCACCAATGGCGCGCTCGTCGCAGTCGCAGCTTTTTTCGGCACGACCCGGTTGATCGACAATCTGCTGCTGCACCGTAGCGAATAAGGTTTGCGAGGTATCTTCGCCATCTCCGTTCCCTAATCGCTCTGCTAAGGCGGTACGCTTTGCCGGGGCAAGCTCAATCCATCGTCACTCTTAGGCAAATCAACCCGCATCGAATTGGAGTAATATCTGGCTCTCGTGGGAACGATGACCCTTGGTTATCCGCCTACGGCATAGGAGAGTGCTCTGCTTCCACAAGAAGAATTCCGGAGGTTGACGATGATGACGTTGAGCAAACGCATTTGTTTAGCCCTTTTGACGGCAGTGCTTCCCTTGCTTACGGGCTGCACTCGACACAGCAAGAACGAGCAGTATTACTTGATCGCCACGAACACGGAAGTGCCGTACTGGAAGTCGGCCGCGGCGGGATTTGCCGCGGCGGGGGCGGAATACGGAGTTACGGTGGACACGCGCGGGCCAGCAGGTTTCAATCCCCAGGCGGAGGTGGATGAGTTTAGGGCGGTGGTAGCGAGGAAGCCTGCGGGGATCCTGGTCTCGGTGGCGAACTCGAGCCTGATGGCGCCGGAGATCGATGCTGCCATTGCGGCAGGCATTCCGGTGATCACGATGGACTCGGATTCGCCGGAGAGCAAGCGACTGTACTTCATCGGAACCAACAATTTCGAGGCAGGGAAGCTGGGAGGGAGGCGCCTGGTGTCGCGGCTGAATGGCAAAGGAAATGTGGTGTTCTTCACCAATCCGGGGCAGCCAAACCTGGATGAGCGGCTAAAAGGCTATCAGGACATCCTGGAGGATAACAAAGGGATCAAGACCGTGGAGGTGTTCGACATTAAGGCGGACCCAGGTACGGCGCTGGATCAGGCGATTGGGTACCTTTCGCAGACCGGTAGTGCCAAGATTGACGCGTTCATTTGCCTGGAATCAAGGACCGGTGCAGCCGTCGCGGAAGCCCTCAAGCGGAGAAATGCCACTGACCGGGTGCTGATAGCGATGGATGTGGACACCGATACGTTGCAGTTGGTGGGAGATGGAACGATTGACTCGACAATCGCTCAAAAGCCCTACACGATGGCCTCTCTGGGGTTGAAGGGATTGGACGATATCCATCACTATCCAGTTAAGGCGATGGGTGGAGACTATTTCCTGGACCCAAACTCTCCATTCCCGGCGTTTGTCGATACGGGGGTGGCGCTGATCGATAAGACGAACCTGGATCCCCTTTTGAGGAAACGACTAGCGAGGCAGTAGGTCAGAGGTCTTGGCCGGCATGCCACCCGACATTGAGAAGTTCCATTATGAATCTAACGGCCAGTTGGGGGCTGTCGTATCTCCATCCCTGCTCAGGCTCCTGCAGGGACTTTGCGCCGCAGCAGAGCCGCGGCACGCTGGTCGGTTTTTGCCAGTTCTTCAACTTTGAGGATGCTCTTCCCACAATTTACTGTCTGGTTTTCCACCGCCTTAGCCTTGATAGGTCACGTATAATCAAAGGATGCGTAAGCTAGAGCGGTTGAGCCCAAAAAGCTCCTGTTCGCAGCGCTAAGTGGCCTAAATGGAAGATCTTAGCTGTAACCCGTTTATTTCGAGGATTATGCGGGGATATCTATGCGATAAGTAGTTTGATATCTGGGTTTTACTAATTTATAGGGGGGGAGGGGGCGCTCTGAATAACGGTAGCCAAGTTAGGGGAATGGAAATGAAAGCTTTGACGCGTACCCTGCTGTACTCCACTTTGGGAATTTGTGCCTTGGCCAGCCCGTCGGTCGCTGCCGGGCAACCACCTCGCCCCATTCGGATCGACTCCGGCAAGATCCTCGGGGTTCTCACTCCTGACCAAAAGGTGCTCGCCTACAAGGGAATCCCCTTCGCCCTTCCGCCTGTCGGGGAACTTCGCTGGCGCGCACCGCAGCCCGCGGGCAGATGGAAAAAGGTCCTGCTCGCCAGTGACTTCGGCCCGCACTGCATCCAGCAAGGCAGCTATCCCGACATGGTGTTTCACGATCCCGGCCCAAGCGAAGACTGCCTGACGCTGAATGTCTGGACGCCCTCCGACGCCAAGCCCACGAAGAAGTCTCCCGGCCTGCCCGTCATGGTGTGGATTTACGGCGGCGGCTTCGTCACCGGAGGCACCTCCGAAAATCGGCAGGACGGCCAGTTCCTTGCTCATCGCGGTGTGGTCGTCGTCTCGATGAACTACCGCCTCGGCATCTTCGGCTTTTTCACCCACCCTGAGCTTACCGGTGAATCGCCGAACCAGGCCTCCGGCAACTATGGCCTCATGGACCAGGCTGCGGCCATCGCGTGGGTCCGCCGCAACATTGCAGCCTTCGGCGGCGATCCAGCTAACATCACCATCTTCGGCGAATCTGCCGGCTCCTTCTCGGTCAGCACGCTGATGGCCTCGCCCGTCTCCAAAGATCTCTTCTCGAAGGCGATTGGCGAGAGCGGCGGCGCGCTGTACAGCTCCGGCCTCGGCTATCCACCACGCCAGGAGGCTGAACAGCGCAACGTCGCCTGGGCCGACAGCACCTTCGGCTCCAGCAAGCTCTTCTACCTGCGAACGCTCCGCACGGACGAAATTGTGAAAGCCGTCACATCTCACACCAATCCGGTGCCCCCCTTCGGCCCGGTGGTCGACGGCTACTTTTTGCCCGACTCCGTCCCTAACATCTACGCCGCAGGCAAGCAGGCCCACGTGCCGACTCTTGGCGGATGGAACGCCAACGAGAGCCGCCCGGACCACGTTCCCACGGCCGACAGCTTCACCGTTCAGGCACACACTGACTTCGGGCCCAACGCGCTGAAGTTTCTTGCCGCCTACCCCGCGAGCACCGATGCCGAAGCGGTCCAGTCGGCAGGCGACTTCGCCGGCGATCAGTTCATAGCCTTCTCCACCTGGGCGTGGCTGGAAGCGCAGCTCAAGACCGGCCAAGCCCCGGTCTATCGTTACTGGTTCGATCTCGCCTCGCCCGGAGATCGCAATCACTCCGCAGCCACGGGCGCGTTCCACTCGGACGACATCGAGTACGTCTTCGGCACTCTAGACTCACGGCCCGACATCAAGCTCCGCCCCGAAGATCGCGCGCTCTCCGAGTTGATGCAACAGTATTGGACGAACTTCGCGAAGGTGGGCGATCCGAACGGTCCCGGGCTACCGAAGTGGTCCGTCTACAGCCCCGAAGACGGCTATCCCGTGATGCATCTCGATGCGCATCCAGCCGCGGCACCCGATGCGCTTCGGCCCCGATATCTGTTTCTGGACAGCATCTGGGGCAGCGGAGCGGCAAAGCAATAACTCTACCGCGCACTCGCCCACAGATCGTGCAAATGGAGCACGCCACGCGCCTGCCCATCCAGTGCGACAACAATCAGCGAAGTAATCTTGCGCGCTTCCATCAGCGCCAGGGCCTCGCCAGCGAACGCCTCCGGCGCAATCGTCACCGGTTTCGCGTTCATGATGTCGCCAGCCGTATGTGCCAGCGCTCCTGGCCCATCTCGCTCCAGCAGCCGCCGCAGATCGCCGTCGGAAATCATTCCGCGCAACAGTCCCTCGCGAACAACCGTGGTCATGCCAAGCTGCTTGTGCGACATCTCGTGGATCACCTCGGCCATCGGAGTGTCTGCCGAAACCTGCGGCATCGCATCGCCGGAGTGCATCAGGTCACGCACGCGCGCCAGCCTACGGCCAAGCCGTCCACCGGGGTGCAGCTCGGCGAAATCTTCCGCTGCGAATCCTCGCAGACGGCTCACCTCCAATGCGAGCGCGTCGCCCAGCGCAAGCATCACCGTAGTGGACGCGGTGGGCGCAAGATTCATGGCGCAGGCCTCGGCGGTCACGCTCGCGTCGAGAAACACTGCGCTCGCCTGTGCCAGGGTCGAAGTGGCCGCGCCGCACAGGCTGATGATTTTGCTGCCCAGCCGCTGGATCGCAGGAAGCAGCGCAAGCAACTCTTCCGTCTCGCCGCTGGACGACAGCGCGACCACCACGTCGCCCGCGGCAATCATTCCCAGGTCGCCGTGCAGCGCCTCAGCCGGATGCAGGAAATGGGCGGGCGTTCCGGTGGAGCACAGCGTCGCCGCAATCTTGCGAGCTATCAACCCACTTTTCCCCATACCCAGCACGATCACGCGACTCCCGCGCGCAGGGGCTTCTGCCATCAGCTCAACTGCCCGCAGGAACGGCGCTTGCATCGCCCCGTCCAGCCGAATCGCCAACTCCAGAAGCGCGCGCGCCTCAATTCGGACCAGCTCCGATGGCGGTGTGCGTTCGTTTTGACCGGGACTTTGCATGTGCGCTTGAACCCCTTCGATGCTAGCAGAACATGCATTCCACCTAACACCGCGGTGCCGCTGTGAAGGCGAAGTGTTTTAATGCTGACGATGAGATTTACGCAATCACGCGCCGGCCAGTTGTTGCTTGCCCTGCTCTTCATACTCGGCGTCTCGTGGATCTCCGGCGAAGCGGCGCAACTTCTGCTGCGCTGGCGGGGGCAAAAACTGCTTGCGGACATCCGAACTCTCCATGCAGGGCGCAGCACCTGGTCCGACACCCAACCCATCATGAAGAAGTGGGACTCATGGAGCGTCCCCAAAGGCGCGTGCACCGAAGAAGCCTGCACCTACCAGATCGATGTGGTCCAGACGCTTACGCCAATCCTGGTGGGCAATCCGAACGGAGTATCGAAGAACTGGATCGCCCGCTTCACCGATCACACTGGCCTGCGCGGTTCGGCTGTTCGCGCAGGTTTCAACGTCCGGGACGGCATCGTGATCACGCGCTGGTTCGGCGAGCAGGTGACCCCGCCGGTGCGCGACTGGAGCGTGCCCGATGGCTACGTCCCATATGTATCTGTCTCCTCCGCAGAGAGTACCCTGTTTCACCAGATCAACAAGGATCAAAAGCTGCTGCACCCGCACCGTTTAGCCCAGAGCAAAGCGTTCTACATTGCCGTAACGTTCTCGCCCGACGAAGATTCCGCCGAACAGGCTGCTCTAATGGACTTTGATTTCTCGTGCATTACTCGCTTCAAGCCATGCGAGAGCGAGGGCCAAATACTGCCCGAAGCGTTCAGCATGTGGCAGGAACAGCAGCTTTCAAGCCCTTCGCGGTAGACTGGAAGAGCGCGGGCAGAGCGAGAGCCGCTCGTGCAGAAGGATGTACTCGAACTAATGCGAAGAGCGCTCCTGCTGTTGACCATGTTTGCCGGCCTCGCGCTCGTCTTCTGGTCCGGCTATCGGAATCTACACGCCCGCCGCGCCGCCGTATTGTCGCAGGCGAAGCAGGTCACGCTGATCCCGAACTCGGCTGCAAATGCCTCATCGGACGTCTCGGCGGCCGCCTCCCCTCTGCGCGGGAAACAGGCGCCTTCCTTCACGTTGGTCGATCTGGACGGCAAGAATGTTTCGCTCAGCGACTTCCACGGCCACCCAATGGTAGTCAACTTCTGGGGAACCTATTGCGCACCGTGCAAGCTGGAGATGCCGTGGCTGGAAGAGTTCAGCCACAAGTATGCAGGCAATGGATTCAAGGTCATTGGAGTAACCTACGACTCCGAGGTTGGCACGCCACTCATCTCGAAAGACGTGCACAAGCTTGGCGTCACCTATCCCATCCTGCTCTCCACACCGAAAGCGGAGAAGGATTACCTCAGCGACTCCGAGGTTCTGCCGATGTCGTTTTACGTGGACAAGACGGGCAAGGTGATCGAAGTGACCGCCGGCCTGGGCTCGAAAGATCAGTTGGAAGCCATGGTGAAAGAAACAGTCAACGCAGGAGCAGAATGAAGATTCGCGCAATCGCAATTGTCGCCGCATTGCTGGTGGTCGCGAGCATCGGCCGCGCCCAACTGGGCAACATGGACTCGCCTGCAAAGCCCAAGGCCTATGTGCTGTATGCCGCCGAGCCGCAGAACATTCCCGCGGGCAAGGCCGCAACCCTGGAGTTGCGCTTTCATTTGGTGCCGGGTTACCACGTCAATTCGCATACGCCGAAATCGGAGTTGCTGATTGCGACCGCGCTGACACTACAGCCGGCCGCGGGGGTTAAGCCGGGTGCGATCGAGTATCCGGCAGGGCGGCCGTACAGCTTCAGCTTCGACCCAACCGAGAAGCTCGATGTGTATATGGGAGACTTCACGGTGAAATTGCCCGTAGTGGCCGCCGCAGGCGCTCACACCGTGGATGGCTCTCTGCGCTATCAGGCGTGCGACAACGCGTCCTGCTACCCGCCGCGAACGCTGCCGGTCAAGGTTATCTTTACCGCAAAATAAACAGGGTTGATCAGCAAGAAGTGGATTGAACGGGACACGCAATGGAAGAGTTTAGAAGGCTGCAGCGGTTGCCAGCGTACGTTTTCAACATCACTGGCGAGTTAAAAGCCGCCGCACGCAAGCGCGGAGAAGACATCATCGACTTCGGGATGGGCAATCCCGATGGAGCGACGCCCAAGCACATCGTTGATAAGCTGATCGAGGCCGCGCAGAAGACCGCGACCCACCGCTACTCGCTCTCGCGCGGACTGCCTCGTCTGCGCAAATCTATCTGCGACTGGTACAAGCGCCGCTACAACGTGGACCTCGACCGCGAGACCGAAGCTATCGTCACCATCGGCTCCAAGGAAGGCATCGCGCACCTGTGTCTGGCCATGCTCGACAGCGAGGACACGGTGGCTGTTCCGAATCCGAGCTACCCGAACCACATCTTCGGGCCGGTAATTGCCGGCTCAAAGATTCAGAGCATTCCGCTGGATGAATTTACTCAGGACAGCGGAGCCGATCAGTTGATTGCCAAGCTGGAATACGAGCTGCCGCGCATGCATCCGCGCCCGAAATTGCTGATCCTGAACTTTCCCGCCAACCCAACTACGCAGTGTGTCGACCTCGACTTCTTCGAGCGGCTGGTGCCGTTGTGCAAGGAACTCGGCATCTACATCATCCACGATCTTGCGTACGCGGACCTGGTCTTCGACGGCTATCGAGCTCCATCGATCCTCGAGGTTCCGGGCGCGAAGGATATCGCCGTCGAGTTCTTCACGCTTTCGAAGAGTTACAACATGCCGGGCTGGCGCGTGGGCTTCATGGTAGGCAATAAGACGTTGGTCGCCGCGCTTGGCCGCATCAAGAGCTACTTCGACTACGGGACGTTTACGCCTATCCAGGTGGCGTCTATCGCAGCGCTCGACGGTCCGCAGGAATGTGTCGCCGAGATCGTTGCAAATTACAAATCGCGTCGCGATGTGCTGGTTCACGGCCTGAACAAACTGGGCTGGCAGGTCGATATGCCGAAGGCAACAATGTTCGTTTGGGCGCGTATTCCGGAGCAGTTCTGCGCCATGGGCTCGATCGAGTTTTCAAAGAAACTGCTGCTCGACGCGAAGGCTGCGGTCAGCCCCGGCGTCGGCTTCGGCGAGTTCGGCGACGGGCATGTCCGCTTCTCGCTCATCGAGAACGAAGAGCGCACACGACAGGCGCTGCGCGGCATCAAGCACATGTTCAAAGCCGGCTGAATATCGAATAGCCCAACTGGAGAAAGCGATTGATTTGGCTCGGAGATAAGCGAGGCTTTCTGAGCGACTGGGTCACCCAACGATGGGTGCAAATGACAGGCCGTCAAGTCAACCCAAACGACCACGCCTGGCTCAACGGGCCCGCAGGTGGGACTCGGCTCATCGGGAAACAATTCTTCATTGACTTTGCCAACCGGAATCACCTGACCGTTGTGGAATCGGGACGCCGCGGATTGATCGAGGACTTCTCACAATTGAATTGCGGCTCAAATGGGCTGAGCGCGGTCGCCGCACCGGTGAAGGACTTCTACGAGCACACCTCCGACTACGACCTGGATGCGTGGTCGCAATGGTGCGGGCTGTTCAAACCATTCGGCCTCGCCTTGGCTGCCATCTTCAGCCGACGACTGCAGCAACTCAACATTCCGCTGTCATCGCTCGACAGCAGTAAGGGGATGAGTAGCCAGGTACTTCAGTTGCGGGATCCGGGCTCTGGGCGGCTCGTCCAAACTGCCTGGGTGCGAGAATTGAACGCTACAAACAACGTCCTCTATGCCGGCAGCTACTCGATCTGCCTGGTGCCCGGCTGCTCGGCTCCTTGCATCAAGGTTGTATTTCCGCTTCCCAATGGAAACGCAATCGTATTAATGAAGACCAAAGCACATGCGGACGGTTCGTTCTCTGTTACCTCGGCGGGAAATGGGTTTGGCGATCCAGGATTCTACTTCACCCTCCACAATGAGCACGGACTTGCATGGGCTAGATATGTCAAAAGCCTCGAAGAGACAATCAAGGTCTACCCGGCCGAACCTGGAGTAGTTCGTGCTGATCATATTCTCTGGTTTTGGGGACGCGAATTCCTTCGCCTGCACTATCGAATGCGCTCCCGCGCTTAGTCACGCGAATCGCTCTACAGCACCGGCGAATCATTCCCCAGCATTGCCTTGCGAATCACCTTGATCGGCGCGAAACCCTGCCGCATGAAGTTGTCGTGGAAGCCCTGCAACGTGAACGCCGCGCCCACTTTCTTCTTGTAATCCTCGAGCAGCTTCATGATCTCCAGCTTGCCCAGCGTGTAGTAGAGGTACGTCGGATCGTCCGTCCCGCGCTTTGTCTCCACCTCGGCGATCGCCCGCGTCTGGTATCCCTGTTTCACAAAGAAGTCCTCTGCCTGCTCAAGCGTCCACTTGCCGCCGGGTTCGCCCTGCCCCGTGTGGAGCTTGATCGAATTGACGAACCGCGCATCCCGCAGCAGCGCATCCATCAACTGCCCCAGACGAATCAGCTTCGCCTGCTTCATCTGCTCGGGCGTCGCTCCGGCGGGAGCAGCCGCATATCCTTCGTCCAACATCATCTGTTCGCAGTAGTGCGCCCAGCCCTCGATGTTGGTGTTTGCGCCCAGCACCTTGCGAATCTTGCTGCCAAACTCCGGCATCCACAGAAACTGAACATAGTGTCCCGGATACGCCTCATGCACGCTGGTCGAAACGATGGTGCCAATATTAAACTGTGCCATATGCCCGGCGATGTGCTCCGGCGTCCAGTCCTTCTCTGGCACCGTGACATTGAAATATGCCTTCTTCGAGTGCGTCTCGAAGGGCCCCGGCGGGTCCATGGATGCAAACGTCGTCGCCCGCATAAACGGCGGCGTGTCCTCAAGCGTCGGCTGCACATCGCTGGGAATCGTAATGATGTGATTCGCGCGAATGAACCCAACTAGCTGATCGAACGTCTGGTGGAACGCGTTCAACAGTTGGTCCGGCGCCGGATACATCTTCTGTAGCTCCGCCAACTCCTGCTCGGGAGTCTTTGCCGGATCAATCTCCTTCGCCACGCGGGCAAACTCTGCCTGATTCTTGTGCAGATTGTCCATCGCAATCTGCAGCAAGCGATCGAGCGGCAGGTCCACCATCTCGTCGTATGCGAGCTTCTTCGCGAACGTATCTGCACCCAGCCGGAAATCCCCATTCGAACGCGGCAGAAGGTCGGTCTTCATCCATGCCGCATAACTCTTCAGCGCCGCAATGACCGCGGCATTGGTCTTCGAAAATTCCGCCTTCGCCCCCACATCGGTCGCGACCTCAGCGCCATCCGCGCCACCAAAGAACGCGCTCGGCACATCGTTCTCAAAGAAACTTACGTCGCCGCCGATTTGCTCCAGCGCAATCTCCGTGAAGATCTTCGGCGGATTCTTCAGGTTTTTGCGGGCCACTTCAAATACTTGAGGCATCAGCTTCTCGCGTTCCACCAGAGCCCGTAGCCGGGTGTTCGCGCTCGCGTACGGACGCTCTATAATCACGAACGCCGAGCTGGTGATCCCAGACGAGTATTCGTCCGCATTCTTCTCCCAACCACGGATCACCTCCAGGCTCAGCAATTCCGACTTGATATTGTTCAGCAAAATGTCGCGGTCCGCGGCCACCGGAGCATCCAGCGCGCCACCATCGATGGACTCCACCTTCTTCTGGTACTCATGCAGCGCCGTCACCTCGCGCGCTACTGCCGCGGCCGAGTAGTCCTCGAGCTTACTGTCGTACTCGTGCAGCCCATTCGACGTCCCAGCCGTCGGTGAAAACTTGTAATACACGTCGCTGAAGAAATGATCCGCGACAAACCCAAAGGTCTGCGTCGCACCATCCGCAGAAAGCTTCTGGGCAGGCGTGCCAGTTGAGAGAGTCAGGCTTCCAAGGAGGGCGGCTGCGGCTGCAAGTTGAATTCTCATCGTTAGCCAAAGTCTATGCGAAAACCTCCGCATCCCGCACACCGTCCTCGTCTCATCGCATACAATCTCCCGCCGGCAGACGCCAACCGCAAGTTTGACAGCCGAATTTCCGAACTGATAGCTTCGCCGCGCTTCCTCTCGCACAATTTTCGCGAGTGCCAATCTTTAATGGAGAAGACCATGCCTGCTTCCTGTGTATCGCGCCGCAGCTTCCTTACCGCGTCAGCCGCGGCTGTCGCCACCACGGCCACGTCTGCTCTCGGCGACCCCGCCCACGCGGCCGCCCAGATGGTAGGCGTCAAGCGCGCCGATCTGCCCGACCTCACCATCAAGGAAGTTAAAGTCTACGTCATCAACCGCACGCCCACGCGCCGTACAACAGCGTCCGCAGGAGCCCCTGCGCGGCAGATGACAGAACAGGTAGCATCGATCGTTACAAATAGCGGCATCGAGGGAAACTACTCGCTGGACACGCGCTACTTCCATCCCAACTGGAGCAACCTCGGCTGGCTGGAATACGCCAAGCGTACCCTGCCTGGTAAGAGCGTGCTCGACTTGCCCAAACTCACCTCGCAGTGGGAGCCGGACCTGCGCCGCCAGGGCCAGCTCTCCTACGCCTCGGCCATCGACAACTGCTGCTGGGACATCCTCGGTAAGGCCGTGAATCTACCCGTCTACCGCATCCTCGGTGCGTATCGCGACAAGGTGATGGCCTACGGCAGCACGCAGCATCACACGAAAATCGAAGAGTTCGTTGACGAAGCGCTGCGTTGTAAAGCGGCCGGATTCAAGGCCTACAAAATTCATCCGCCGGGAGGTACCGCACCCAATCTGGACGACTACAAGGTCGACATGGAACTGTGCAAAGCCGTGCGCCAGGCCGTGGGCGATGACTTCATCCTGCTGATGGACCCGGTAGGCGTATACGACCGCCGCGAGGCGCTTGAGGTCGGCCGCCTACTCGACAAACTCGGCTACGTCGCCTTCGAAGACCCGCTGCCTACCACCGACATCGACGGCCTCGTAGAACTCGCCGCCAAGGTCGACATTCCGCTGCACATCGGCGAGTTCATCTTCTCGCCGTATAGCTA
>JALYIG010000446.1 GCA_030775885.1 Acidobacteriota bacterium
CCATTCCAGGCGAGGATGGTGCCGGCCTGGGTGTCGAAGATGAAGTTGGCTGCCTTATTGTTGCCGAGGATGAAGGCGGAGGTGTTGGAGTTATTGACCTGACCGGTAGGGCCTCCAGGAACAGCGACGACCAACGGAGTGATGGTCGGGGTTCCGGTGTAGAGCGTGGAGACATTAGTGTGGTTGTCGGAGATCCAGAAGGGACTGGTGGCGGAGAAGGAGACTCCCCAGGGGTCGACCAGGTTGGGGTCGGTTATGGCCGCGAGGCCCGGGATGTCGGAGACAAGGTTGGTTTGGGAATAGCTACCTGCCCTGAGCGAGGCTGGGGCGACGGCTGAAAGGAGCACAGCGGCAACTCCGGCAGCGACGCGTAAAGTGCGTTGGATGAGCATGAAGACATGTCCTTTCGTGGACCAGGTGGTTTCGGGGCCGATTGCGGTAGGCAGTTTTGTACGAATTGCTCGATGGAGGAAGTTTGGGCCAAAGGGAGGCGCGACTTGTCAGGATTTTGTCACTGAGATGTCAATTGATGATGATTCGGGAAGGGATATGCACGGGAGCCGGGGGGAGTGTTGATGAGGTGAAAGTCGGCTTGAAGCTCATCAGGCGTGGCGGGCGCGGTAGAGAGCGCCTTCGAGGGGATCGATGGCGGTGGGGTGGATGTGGGAGGTGGGAAGAGTTTGGGCGAGCGAGGAGATCATAGCGGTGCGGACCAAATCGATGTGAGTGAGCACGGAGCCGGTGAAGGCGACGGAGATCGTCTCGGCGGAATCCCACTCATCGCGATGAGACTGCGATGAATGGGGCACACGATCTCTGTGTGACACTTCCTCGGTGTGAGCGGATATCTTGCGGGCGACGAGAGCGACCTGCGCGGCTAGCTGTTCGCCGGCGCGGTTGAGGATGGCGACGGCGATGGGGTTTCCATGTTCGGCGCAATGGGCGACGACTGGGGCGAGCGAGGCGAAGTCGGGGGCGGCGCGGTTGGCGTCGCCGCGGTGATTGCCGAGGGCGATGAGTTCAGGGAGGGAGTTGAGGTTGAAGGCACGCTGGATTTCGGCGAGGAGGCGCGCGGAGTTGTCGGGATGGTCGATATCGTCGTGGGGCTGGTGGGAGCGGTCGTGAGCGCGGAGGGCGGCGCGGATGGCTTCGAGGCCGATCCAGAAGCCGGAGCCCTCGTCGCCGAGGATGGGGCCCCAGCCGCCGGCGGAATGGAGGCTGCCGTCGGAGGCGCGGCCGATGACGTTGGAGCCGGTGCCTGCGATGACGAGGATGCCACTGGCGGAGGGAAAGGCGGCGGCGAGGGCGATCTCCTCGTCGCCGCAGAGGATGACTTCGCCTGCGACGTGAGCGGCGAGGGTGAGCGTGGCCCAGGCATGGACGGCGGGGATAGAGAGGCCGGCGAGTCCGATGCAGGTGCGGGTGATTTGGGAGAGGGGGACGCCGGCAGTGATGGAGACTTCGTCGAGCATAGCGTGGAGGCGGGCGGTCGCTTCGGATTCCGGGACGCGCATGAGCTTGACGGAGCCGGTGGTAGCGCGGGCGAGGATGGTGTCCGAGTCTGCGAGGAGACAGCGGGTGCTGGTGCCGCCGGCGTCGATGGCGAGGTAATAGGACATCACCGGCAATGGTACTAGGTACTGGGTTCGAGGTTCGAGGTTCGAGGTTCGAGGAAAGGTTAGTACATTGAAATCTTGGCGGAAAGGGTCTGAGTTGCTCCGGGGGTGTGGAATATTCGGGGTCCTTCGACTGCGCGCTGCGCGCTTCGCTCAGGAGGACGGATTTTGTGAGAGGTGATTGGCAGGTCGCTATACTCAGGCATGGCTGTGCGGTTGCATGCGGTCGATCTCGGCGTGGTGGCGTTGTACCTGGTGGCGATTACGCTGTTTGGGCTGCGGTTTGCGAGGAAGGGCGCGGCGAAGGATCGGTCGCTTCGGGGATATTTTTTAGCTGACAAGACAGTGCCGTGGTGGGCGATTGCGCTGTCGATTGTTTCGGCGGAGACGAGCACGCTGACGATTATTGGTACGCCGGGACTGGCGTTTGCGGGGGACTTCGGGTTTCTGCAGATTGTGCTGGGGTATATGTGCGGGCGGGCGATGGTGGCGCTGCTTTTTTTGCCGAAGTATTTTCACGGCGAGATGCTGACGGCGTATCAACTGATCGACCGCAGGTTTGGCAAGGCTTTGTACAAGGTGACGGCGGGATTGTTTTTATGCACTCGGGCGGCGGCGGAGGGCGTGCGAGTGTTCGCGGTTTCGATTGTGGTGGGGATCGCGATTGGGACCGGGGATGTGCTGTCGATTGGGATTATTTCTGCGCTGACGCTGCTGTATACGTTTGAGGGCGGTATGGCGGCGGTGATCTGGACGGATGTGGTGCAGATGGCCATTTATGTGGGCGGGACGGTGGTGGCGATCTGGTCGCTGGGGCATCATGTGCCAGGTGGGTGGTCTGCGATTCATGCGATTGCTGCTCCTGCGGGGAAGTTCCACATGCTGAATTTTGCGATGAATCTTACGACGACGTATACGTTCTGGGCCGGGTTGCTGGGTGGGACTTTTCTTACGATGGCTTCGCATGGCACGGATCAGTTGATGGTGCAACGGATGCTGGCGGCTCGGAACTTGAAGGAGTCGCGGCTGGCTTTGTTGAGCAGCGGCGTGGTGATCTTTGTACAGTTCGCGATGTTTCTGCTGATTGGGGTGGGGCTGTGGGTGTTCTACGGAATGCATCCGGAAGGGCTGGCGGCGGTGGGGGGCGCGGCCGGCGGCAATCGACTGTTTCCAGGGTTCATTGTGCACGAGATGCCGAGGGGCGTGGCGGGATTGCTGGTGGCGGCTATTCTGGCGGCGGCGATGTCGAATTTGAGTGCGGCGCTGAATTCTCTGTCGTCGACTACGGTGGTGGATTTTTATATGGGATGGCGGCCGGAGGCGGAAGAGAAAGAACGGATGCTGGTGTCGCGCGGGAGCACGGTGATGTGGGCGATGGTGCTGTTTGCGGTGGCGGTGTACTCGGTGCACGCGGGAGGTAAGGGGAACGTGGTGGAGATTGGGTTGTCGATTGCCAGCGTGGCATATGGATGTTTGCTGGGAGTGTTTCTGCTGGGGACTCTGACAAGGTTTGCTACGCAAGCGGGAGCGATTGTGGGAATGGTAACTGGGTTTGTGGTGAATTTGGCTCTGTGGCAGTGGCCGGGGCGCGGCGTGATTCCGCGGGTGGCCTGGACTTGGTATGTGCTGATTGGAGCGGCGGTGACTTTTGCGGTGGGGATGGGGGCTAGTGCGGTGCTGCGGAAGAAGGTGAGGGTTGCGGTTGCAGTTGTGGGTTTGGTGATGCTGGCGGCGGGGATGGCTTTGGGTCAGCAGCCCACTCATCGCGATGAGGCTGCGATGAATGGGGCACAAGGTGGGGCGAATGGGGCACAAGGTGGGGCGGGCGGTTCGGTGGCGCAAGGCCCACCCAAGCAGAGCTTGGATGGGGCACCCGGTTCTGTGACAGTGCAATATGATTTTTCTGCAGCGGGGGGGGCGGTGGAGAAAGCGATTGGGGAGAAGAAGCTGCCGGGGGCCGTGCTGGTGGTGGGGCATGGTGGCAAGGTCGTGTTTGAGCAGGCGTTTGGGGTGAGGAAGTATGCGGGCGAGCCGGGGGTGGATGGGAAGCCTTCGGGTGCGGAGGCTATGACTGTCGACACTATTTTTGATATGGCTTCGCTGACGAAGTGTCTGGCTACGGCGACCGCGATGATGCAGTTGGTGGAGCAGGGCAAGGTGGATGTGGATGCTCCGGTGGTGAAGTATC
>JALYIG010000447.1 GCA_030775885.1 Acidobacteriota bacterium
AATCTCCGCCTGGATCCACATCTCCGCGGACAACAAGATCTCCGTCTTCACCGGCAAGATCGAGTGCGGCCAGAACATCCGCACCTCGCTCGCTCAACTCGTCGCCGACGAGCTCATGGTCCCCTTCGACTCCATCACAATGATCATGGGCGACACCGACCTCACCCCATGGGACGCCGGCACATTTGGCAGCCAGACCACGCCGCAGATGGGTCCGCGACTGCGCACCATGGCCGCCGCCGCTCGCCAGACCCTACTGGAGATGGCTGCGAAACAGCTCAGCTGCGACGCCGCAGCACTCATTTTCGGCGACGGCAAAGTCACTGCGCCCAACGCCCGGCAATCGCTCACCTACGGTCAGCTCACCAAGGGCGAGAAGCTCGTCACCACCGTCTCCACGCAAGTTGCTCTGCTACCGGCGAAAGACTGGAAGATCGCCGGCACCCCAATCCCCAAGGCCAATGGCCGAGACTTTGTGACCGGAAAGCATCAATATCCCTCCGACATCATTCTTCCGGAAATGCTCTTCGGCAAAGTCCTGCGACCGACCGGATTCAACGCGACGCTTTCCTCCGTCGACACCTCGGCAGCCGAAAAGATCCCCGCAGTCAAACTGGTCCGCGACGGGGATTTCATCGGCATTGTCGCGCCCGATGCCTATACCGCCGAGCAAGCCCTGTCCGCGATCAAAGCCAAGTGGACCGTCCCCGCTGCGCCATCCAACGCCACCATCTTTGATTATTTGAAGAACACGCCCGAGTCGTCACGCGGCGGCCGCACGAACGCCAACGCCCCATCAGCCACGCTCGATTCTTCCGGCTCCCTCTCGCAGTCTTACACCGTGCAGTACATCGCCCACGCTCCGCTGGAGCCCCGCGCAGCCGTCGCGCAGTGGGACAAATCCGGCAAGCTGACCGTGTGGACCGGCACCCAGCGCCCGTTCGGCGTCAAGGACGAACTCGTAGCCGCCTTCCACCTCTCGCCAGACCAGGTCCGCGTCATCCAGCCGGACATGGGCGCCGGCTACGGCGGCAAGCATACCGGCGACGCCGCGGTCGAAGCCGCACGCCTCGCCAAGGCCGCCGGCCAGCCCGTCAAAGTCGTCTGGACCCGCGAAGAGGAGTTCACCTGGGCCTACCTGCGACCAGCCGGCCTCATGGAACTGAAAGCCTCAGCTCAACCCGACGGGACCATCACATCCTGGGAGCATCACAACTACAACTCCGGCAACGCGGGACTGTCTACTCCGTATCATGTAACGAATCCGGTTACGCAATATCACGCAGCCAAATCTCCGCTGCGCCAGGGCTCGTATCGCGGGCTCGCCTCCACCGCCAATCACTTCGCTAGCGAGTCCTTCATGGACGAACTCGCCCATTCCGTCAACATGGATCCGCTGGCCTTCCGCTTGAAGAATCTCACCGATCAGCGACTGATCGCAGTTCTCAACGCCGCCACCGATAAGTTCGGCTGGGCCGCAGCGAAATCCACGCCAACCCGCGGCTTCGGTCTCGCTTGCGGACAGGAGAAAGGCGGCTGGGTCGCCACCTGCGCAGAAGTCGCCATCGATCCCGCCAGCAAAAAAGTTCGCGTCAACCGCGTAGTCCAGGCGTGGGAGTCCGGTGCCATCGTCAACCCCGACGGCCTGCGCAACCAGAACATGGGAGCCATCGTACAAGGCATCGGCGGAGCGCTCTTCGAAGCAATCCATTTCTCGGACGGCAGCATCCACAACGCGCGCTTCAGCGACTACCGCGTCCCTCGTTTCTCCGACACGCCCCACGTCGAAATTGTGCTCATCGACCGCAAGGACATTGCCTCCGCCGGCGCCGGAGAAACCTGCCTCGTAGGTCTTGCTCCCGCAGTCGGCAATGCAATCTTCTCCGCCACGGGAACCCGCCTGCGCAACATGCCCATGGCGCCTTCCGAATCGATCCCCGGTGTCAGTCCCACTCCTTTGACCTCCTGATTCTGACGGTCAAAAAGTTCTCCAGCCAACCATCCTGATGCGGCGGTCTGCCTGCTCTCCTGACTTCGGCCTTGGAAAGTTCCCTATTGGTTCTGAGCACATAATTTTCCAATGAAGAGATTTTTACAATTCATTCAATCAACCTTCATTTGGTAAGCCCTAAATATTGTTGTTCCGAACTGTGGCAACCGCAGGGATGCACTTCGCAATCGTTCCCAGCGAGACGCAAATGCATTTCTCCCGAGTACTTCTCCTGTGCAGTTGTCGCGGCTCTGTGTCCGGCGATGCAGGAATCTATACAAAGCGTCTGAAAGGTCTTGGCCGTAATAGCCAGAAATTGAGAGGTACCACCAATGTTCCAATCGACAAGGCACTCTGCGGCGATGTTTGTGCTCGTCCTGCTTACGCTTATGGGTGCAGGAGCTTCCCTGAACGCCCAGGTTTCTACTGGAACCCTATCTGGTCGTGTGGACGACCCGTCGGGAGCTGTCGTTGTCGGCGCAAAAATTACCGCGACCAATCTCGCCACCGATCTATCCAACTCCACGACATCCAACCAGGACGGGCTCTTCGCGATCCCGAATCTCCCCGCAGGTCAATATGAAGTGACGATCGAAGCCGGCGGCTTCAACAAGGAGGTTGTCAAGGGAGTGACTCTCGATGTGGGAGAACAGCAGGCGGTTAACTTCTCGCTCAGGATCGGTACCGCGACTGAGCAGGTGTCCGTTTCCACTGCGGCTCCCGGAGTCGATCTGGTCAGCGTAGTCACCATGCCCGTTGTGGAACAGAAGACAATCGTCGAACTGCCGCTGAATGGTCGCGACTGGGCAGCGCTGGCGAACCTGCAGCCCGGCGTGTCTGCGGTGCGCTCGCAATCCGTTGTGTCAGTCAGTAATCAGCGCGCGAATCGCGGCGTCGGCAATCAGCTTACCGTCAGCGGCGCGCGTCCGCAGATGAACAATTACCGCATCGATGGTGTCAGCATCAACGACTACTCCAACGGCGGCCCCGGCGGAGTGATCGGCAGCAACCTCGGCGTCGATGCAATTCAGGAGTTCTCCGTCATCACCGGCAACGCCACTGCAGACTACGGCAAGACCTCCGGCGGAATCATAAACGCGGTAACGCGAACCGGAGGCAACAAGTTTCATGGCAACCTGTACGAGTTCTTCCGCAACAGCGCGCTCGACGCACGCAATGAGTTCGATGCGCCCGGCGTCATTGCGCCTCTCCGCCGCAACCAGTTTGGCGCATCGCTGGGCGGACCGGTGGTGAAAGACCGCACCTTCCTCTTCGGTGATTACGAAGGCCTGCGCTGGTTCAATAGCACCAACGCGAAGAGCACCGTGCCTTCCCCCGATGCGCGCGCAGGAAATATGTGTGTACCCGACCCATCGAACTCTGCCAACCCCTGCCTAACCCACAAGCAGGTCGCCATCAATTCTGCAGTACAGCCGTATATCGCCTTTTATCCACTGCCCAACAGTCCCACGCTACCCGCTGCCAACACCACCGGCTCAAGTGACTCCGGGACCTATTTGTTCGCAGACCCATTCCGCACCAGCGAGAACTACTTCACCATTCGCGCTGACCACAAAATGTCGGCTAAGGATCAACTGGCCGCAACCTACTTCTGGGACAGCGGAACACTCACCGCTCCCGACGCATTCAACTTGAAAGTGACCGGCAATATCGATAAGCGCCAGATGGCCTCGATGAGTGAATCACACGCCTTCACCGGCACGATGCTAAATACCGTGCACGTCGCCTATAGCCGGGTCGTCTCCGATGCGCCGACGACACTTAGCCCGATCTACGCGCCCACTTCGGACACCTCCCTCGGCTTCGTACCGAATCTTCCCGTCGGTCTCATCAACATCGGAGGCATCAGCAACTTCACCGGCGGTCTGCACGCGGTCGGCGAATTCCTCTTTCACTACAACTCCTACCAGGTGTACGACGACGTCTACTGGAGCCACGGCAAGAACGACATCAAGGCAGGGTTTGCGTTTGAGCGCCTGCAGAACAACCAGATGGGCACGTCGAATCCAAACGGCCAGTTCAATTTCGGCAACTTCGCCGGCTTCCTGCAGAACCAGCCCACCGGATTCAATGCGCCAATCGGCCAGACAACTTCGCCGAAGGACTTGCGCCAATCCGTCTTCGGTGGCTACATCACCGATAACTATCGTCTGTTTCCAAGCGTCACCTTGAACGTTGGCGTTCGCTATGAATTGGCTACGGTGCCCACAGAAACTGCCGGCCGGCTCGCCAACCTGCCGACCCTCACCGCCGCAACTCCAAACCTGGGTTCGCCCTACTTCTCCAATCCCACCGAGCGCAACTTCGAGCCGCGCGTCGGCATCGCCTACAGCCCGTTCAAGAAGGACCGCACCGTCGTGCACGCAGCCTTCGGCATCTACGACGCACTGCCGTTGAACTACCTGTTTGAGGGCCTCAGCATCTTTTCCGCCCCGTTTTTCCAGTCGGGCAGTGTAAGCTCCGCCGGCGCCCTGCTCGGCACGTTTCCCAAGAACGCCTATCCGCTGCTCACTCCGGCGACCTTCCGCTACAGCTACACGCCACAGACTCCCAAGACCAGCTATGTCGAGCAGTATGCATTAAACGTCCAGCAGCAATTGTTCGGGGACCTCATCGCCCAAGTCGGCTACCAGGGGTCGCATGGCGTCCATCTCCCCTACCGCGAAGATGACATCAACACCGTTCAGCCCATCGCTAATCTTGGCGGCGGCAACTACGAGTTCCCCAGCCTGCTCAACAATCTCAATGCAGCCACCGTCAATCCGCGGCTCAATACCAACGTTGGCCAGATCAGCGCGATGATTCCCATTGGCACCGCTAACTATAACGCCCTGCTTGTTGGCATCACCAAGCATCTCTCCCACCGCTATCAGTTCCAAGCCTCCTATACCTGGCAGAAGTCAATCGATGACAATTCGTCGTCCACCTTCGGAGACTCGTTCGCCAACTCGGTCAGCAGCCTTCCCCTCTTCGCCAAGGACGACAGGCACGCTGTCTCCGACTTCAACATCGGTCAGAACTTCGTCTTCAACTACCTCATCCTTCTGCCGAACTCGCCCAAGTCCTTTGGTGCGGCTGGATGGGTCATCGATGGCTGGCAGTTCGGTGGCATCTTCCAGGCCAGCGGCGGCCTGCCGATTACCCCGCTCATCAGCGGAGACCCTCTGGGTCTGCGCAGTTCTGATACGTTTGACTTCCCCAACGTCGTCGCGGGCTGCAACCCGATCAACAAGCAGAACAAGCTGCACTACATCAATGCGGCCTGCTATGCCTACCCGACCGAAACCGCCGGCTTCAACCCCATCCTCGGTAACTCGCGGCGCAACTCCATCAACGGCCCCGGGCTCGAAAACTTCGACCTGTCGCTGGTAAAGAACAATTACATCCCGCGCCTGGGCGAGCAGTTCAACATCCAGTTCCGCGCCGAACTGTTCAATGTCTTCAATCGGCCCAACTACGCCAACCCGCTGAAGGCTGCGACCCAGCTCTTCTCTGCGGCGCCCTCGCCGTCCGTGTCGAACCCCGTGCTGGTCGGACCCGCCATCGCATCGGCTGGAGCCTTGACCGCGACGTCAACCACGTCACGCCAAACCCAGTTCGCTCTAAAAATCATCTTCTAACCGGGAGGACTGATTCACCTTACGATTCGTGCTGCCGGCCGCAGATACAGTCCACAAACGATTAGCAGCGTTGCATTGCTCAGCGGCAGTGGTCCAGGGCGTCGCTGTGAAGTAGGGCGGACTCGGCGAGGCCTCTGTATGGAGCTAAAGCGTTGGCCTCGCTTCAATGAATACGTCCAGGTCTTTCGTCATGCGGGGCTGGGCATGCAAGAAGACGGCATAGCCGCCGATCACGACATATTTAACGTGCTTCGCGTTGAAAACGGACAGCAACTGTTTTAAGTTCTCGTCCATCGGCGGAATAGCCATGCGCACGGTACCCCTCGACGCTCATCTGATGACCGAAAGCGATGCGCTCACTGGCTGGTCCGCTCGCCCAGTAGCGGTACTCCTCGCCTTTGATCTCCTGAAACGACTCGAATTTCTGAGCGACCATGTCCATGTCTCAATTTTTTCAGGATTGATTTGTCGAAATGTACCTTGCCCAGCTGAGGTGCCTGGCTATTGACCATCGCGGCGATTCTCTATTCCAGTCAAGTGATACAGAAATGGCCGATGAGCCATAAGCGCATTCGCGTATACGGCATCATCGGCCTCTGTTCGAAAGAGAAACGAGAACTACAGGCCCTTCTTCACCAGGAAAAGGATCAAATCCTTGACGCGGTTGGAGTATCCCCACTCATTGTCGTACCAGGCGATGACTTTGCCCATATTACCGACAACCTTGGTCAGCTTGGAGTCGAAGATGCTCGACAGCGGGTTGCCTTTGAAGTCGCAGCTGACAAGCTCTTCCTCGGTGTAGCCGAGGATGCCCTTCAGCGGACCCTCTGCGGAAGCCTTGATCGCGGCGTTAATGCTCTCCACCGTGATCGCCTTCTCGGCTACAAACGTCAGGTCAACAACCGACACATTGGGAGTCGGAACGCGGATCGCGAAACCGTCCAGCTTGCCTGCCATCTCAGGGATGACCAGCTTCAGGGCCTTGGCGGCACCAGTCGAGCTGGGGATCATGCTGAGCGCGGCAGCGCGTGCGCGACGGAGGTCCTTATGCGGCGTGTCCAGGATGACCTGATCATTGGTGTAGCTGTGGATCGTGGTCATGATGCCGCTGGCGATGCCGAACGTGTCGTTCAGAACCTTGACCACGGGTGCCAGGCAGTTCGTCGTGCAGCTCGCGTTCGAGATGATGTTGTCCTTCGCCGCGACGTACTTGTTGTCATTCACGCCAAGCACGATGGTGATGTCCTCGTTGCTCGCCGGGGCCGAGATAATGACCTTCTTGACGGTCGTGCCGAGGTGAGCTTTCGCCTTGGCCCCGTCGGTGAAGAAACCGGTCGATTCAACCACGATCTGTGCTCCGACAGAGGCCCAGTCCAGCTTGGCCGGGTCGCGCTCGGCGAATACCTTGATCGTCTTGCCATCCACCGTGATCGAATCGGCGGTGTGGGAAACCTCGTTCTTCAGGTTGCCCAGAATCGAGTCGTACTTCAAAAGATGGGCCAGCGTAGCCGGGGTGGTCAGATCGTTGACCGCGACAAACTCAATGTCCGGGTTGCCGATTGCGGTGCGGAATACGTTGCGTCCGATGCGGCCGAAGCCGTTAATGCCAACTTTTACTGCCATGATCTTGCCTGCTCCTGTTATCAGTTGCTCTGTGAGGGCTCAAATTCTTATCCCAGGAAGGGATTTGAGGCCGCGCCCTGTGAATGAGAAATTCTGGGTTTTGGTCGTCAACTCGATGCTAGCATCGGGTTTGGTGCGGTGCAACGCGCGCGGGCGCATTGTGTGATCACGATCACACGCACCGCACGGCGATCTCAACCAGCTCGCCCAACGCGTTCCCGGCACCCAGTGGGTATCGCCGAAGGTGCATAGATTTGCGGCAGCCTCCCCGCTCTGTTACAAACGTCCTATGCGCAATGTGCGCGATTGGATGCGCGACCTCATGAGAAGACGTTCCAGACGTGGTCCGAACGAATCGGAATCCACGGGTAAAAGTGGGCAGGAACTGCCCTCCAACCAGCTGGCTCCGCTTAGACCGTCCTACCCGGAACCTTTGCCTGATCGCGGCACGAGTCAACCCTCAGAAAACAAGCCAGAACCAGCTGCAAAATCCGCTCCCCTGACCGCGACTCCCGCAGCCGTTCCAGAGCCGGAGAAGAGGATGGTTGTGGAGACCCAGCCGGAATACGTCGGCACTCCGCCGGCCGAGCAGACCAGCATCTCGCCCAAGGAGCCCCGAGGCTATGTCGTATTAGCCATTGGCCTTCCCGGCTCCGGCAAGACAACCTGGTACAAGCGTCGCGGCGTCACGCCGCTCTCCAGCGATCTGCTGCGCAGTATCCTGTTCGACGACATCACCGAGCAGCGCTACCAGGGCCTCGTCTTCTCCACGCTGCGCAGCCTTCTCCGTGCGCGCCTCATCGCCAAGATGCCGTGGAACTACGTCGATGCCACTAACTTGAGCCCCCATGAGCGCAAGCAGTGGATCAAGATGGCCAAGAGCTTCGGCTACGAGGTGCAGGCGGTATTCTTCGACGTTCCCCTTGCCGTCTGCCTGGAGCGGAACTCCAAGCGAGATCGACAGGTAACCGACGAAGTCATGCACAAGATGGCCGAACGGCTTAAACCACCCACCTTCAAGGAAGGCTTCGAAAAAATCACCGTGGTGCGTGTGAAGGGCCATCCGGGCACGATACCCGTCACCACCACCGGCGAAGAATCGGCCGCCGAGTCGGAGTCCACACCTGAGACCACTGAGTAGCTCCGCTGTCAAGAGTAGGTTTGTTAAATGGCACGATTCTGCGGAAAAACACCGTATTGCTTAAGGGCACGGCTTTAGCCGTGTCATAGGTATCGGCAAAATCAACGCGGCCTGGGCCGCTGAGGTCACTGTTCCCAATGGCCGTGACCGCCGTCCAATTCGCTGCCGTCAACTACACGCTCCCTGGCGGCCGTACCCTCCTCCGCGACATCAACCTCACCCTGGAAGCCGGAACCACCACCGCGATCCTCGGCCGAAGCGGTAGCGGTAAGACCACGCTGCTGCGCACGGTGAACGCGCTGGCGATGCCGACCCTCGGCGAAGTGCTGGTCGGCGGCAAGTCCACCCGCGCTTACGACCTCATCGACCTCCGTCGCAGCATCGGTTACGTCATCCAGGAGACAGGCCTTTTTCCGCACATGACCGTCGAGCGCAACGCGGGCCTCGCCCTCGAACTCGCCGGCCTTGCAGCCCAACCAAAGGAAAATCGCAGTGCCGAAGTCCTCACCCTCGCCGGCCTCGACTTTGCCGAGTTTCGCGCACGCTATCCCTGGCAACTCTCCGGCGGCCAGCGCCAGCGCGTCGGCCTCGCACGTGCTCTCGCCACCGACCCCGGCGTTCTGCTGATGGACGAGCCCTTCGGCGCGCTCGATCCCCTCACCCGCGCCGAGATGCAGACCATGCTCCGCAATCTGCTCCAGCGCGTTGGCAAGACCGTCCTGCTGGTCACTCATGACCTCGACGAAGCTCTCTACCTCGCCCAGCGAATCATCTTCCTCGACTCCGGCACCGTCGTCGCCGACCTTCCCGCAGCCGCAGTCCTGGCCTCGCAGAATCCCCACGTCCGCAACTACGTCAACGCCGTCCACCGCGTGAGCAAGGATGACCAGCCGGGTGCAGTCATGACCAGACCGGTGCAGCCATGACGGCCTTCCTCCACGCTCACGGAGCGGAGATCGCCCGCCTCACCTTCGAGCACCTCTGGCTCACCCTTAGCGCCATGCTGTTCGCCGCCGCCATAGGACTTCCGCTTGGCATCCTCCTCACCCGCCGCGAACGTCTCGCACGCCCCATCATCGCGGTCGCCAACATCATTCAGACGATCCCCTCGCTCGCCCTCTTCGGCCTCCTGCTCCCCGTTCCCTGGCTCGGCGACAACGCCGCACGCCTGGCCATCCTGGCCCTCACCGGCTACGCCCTGCTCCCCATCCTGCGCAACACCTACGCAGGTATCCGCAGCGTCGATCCCGCCCTCGAAGACGTTGCCAACGCCATCGGCATGACCTCCTGGCAGCGCCTCACCAAGGTCGAACTTCCGCTCGCCGCATCGGTCATCCTCGCCGGCCTGCGCACCGCCACCGTCACCTGCGTCGGAGTCGCAACCATCGCTGCCGCCATCGGCGCCGGAGGCCTCGGCGAACTCATCTTCCGCGGCGTAGCCAGCGTCGACAACTCCCTCGTCCTCGCCGGAGCCATCCCCGCCGCTCTCCTGGCACTCGCCGCCGACGCCACCCTTGGCTGGCTAGAAACCCGCGTAGCCATCCGCCGCTGATCTGTTTTCTGCTTGTCATTCTGAGCGCAGCGAAGAACCCCCGTATTTCTGCCGCCGCTACCTCAGCCGCCCGATGACCCCATCCAATATTTAGAATGATTCGCAGCTAACTCTCTTGTTTCCCCAATTCTTCGTATTTCACTCTATTATTTTGGGAATTTTGCATAAAACACGGGGGAAGTTGCATGGGAATTCGGCCAGGGCTAAGGACAATTGAAACCGCAGCAGCGTTCCTCCTCGTGCTGCTAACCTCCTGCGCACCGCCACGATCCTCCCGCATCACCATCGGAGCAAAGAATTTTACCGAGCAGGTCGTCCTCGGAGAACTTCTCGCCCAGGAGATCGAATTTGTCTACGCCTCCGAAGGCCACCCGGACCAGCGCGTCGGTCGCCGCTTCTACCTCGCCGGAAGTTACATCTGCCAGCAGGCCCTCGCCAGCGGCCGAATCGACGCCTACGTCGAATACACCGGCACAGCCCTCACC
>JALYIG010000448.1 GCA_030775885.1 Acidobacteriota bacterium
CAACTGTCCACTCGCCACGCCGAGCCGTCCGCGTCCATGCGTGTCGTAGCGCACCACACGCACGCTGGTCTCCGCCACATCCGGATGCACCAACTGGCTTGATGCGATCGAGTACAACCGCGGCACCAGCCGCTGCAGCACGTTGAACAGCTCCTGCGGCTCCTGCACCGCTCCCGGAAAATCCGTCAGCAGATCGATAAACTCGCGCCCCCAGCAATACTCCTCGGCCTTCGCTTTGTTCTCCGGCCCGCACAGAGCCTTCAGTGCATCGAACCCCCGGCCGCCCACTCCCGCCGCGCCCTTCAGTTTCGCGTACTGCCCAATCGCACCTCGCGCCAGTTTGCCGAGTGTCAGCCGAGTCCGTAGCGCCTCTTCAAAGCTGATTTCCACCTTGTAGTGGTCCAACACACGCTCGTCGCCCGTAAATCCCAGGGCATCCAGAATTTCCGCCACCATCTGCGCGCGATTCTCCGGCAGCACCCCAAGCGAGTCGCCCGGCGTGTATTTCATGCTCTCGTCCAGCGCAAACGCCAGATGCCGCGTCTCCTTCTCCGAGTCCTCAGCCGTCAGCAGATGGTTCGCAGTCACCGTGGAAAGATATGGGTTATTGCGTGTGTATTTGGAAGCTTCCGCCGCCCCCGTCACACTCTCTTCGACGCCGGCCGCCGAACCCTCAAGCTTGCTCATCAGATAATTGTAAACGTCCCCCTCACACTCGGCACCTGCATCTCAACCGCTCCCAAAGTCCTCCACCCTTAGATCCGCCTCGCTCGTGCGGTCATTCTGAGCCGATGGCGAAGAACCCCCGCATTTCTTTCATGGCGCCATAGAAGCCCCAACCTCTCCATACCCCGCAGGACTAAAATGGATTTGTGCCCATAGCAACCGCCAGCCTCGCCGACATCCGCCGCAAGATCGACCTCCGCGAGCGCATCTCGTCCGACGACGCCTTAACTCTCTGGCGCGACGCGTCCGACGCTGACCTTCGCGCCTTGGCATCGCAAGTCCGAGCCCGCTTCCACGCGCCTGACGCATGCACTTACATGCTGATGCGCATCATCAACTACACCAACGTCTGCGTCGCCCAGTGCGACTACTGCGCCTTCTACAAACTTCCCGGCCAGCCAGGCGGCTACGTCCTCTCACACGAACAAGTCTTCGCCAAGCTCGACGAACTACTAGCCCTCGGTGGCGACCTCGCAGGCTTCAACGGCGGCTTCAACCCCCACCTCCCGCTCGACTACTACTGCGATCTCTTCGCTGCCATCCGCGACCGTTACGGCGACCGGCTCGAGTTCTACGCCCTCACCATCGCCGAGTTTATGTACCTCGCCGACCACGCCGACCTCCCCTACCACGCTGCAGCTGAGCGCTTCAAAGCCGCAGGTGTCCGCTGGATCACCGGTGGCGGCTCCGAAATCCTCACCGAAGACTTCCGCCGCCGCCACAGCAAATTCAAGTACACTGTCGCGCAATACTTTGAAGCCCAGCATGCCCTCGTCGACGCTGGCCTGCGCACCTCCGCCACCATGGTCATCGGCTTCGACGAGACCATCGCCGAACGCATCGAGCACCTCGAGCGCACCCGCACCTTCCAGGACGAACTCACCGCCGCAGGCCACGCCACCGCGCTCTCCAGCTTCCTCTGCTGGACCTTCAAGCCCTACTTCACCCAACTCGGCGGCATCGAAATCACCACCGATGAATACCTCCGCCACCTCGCCCTAAGCCGCATTTATCTCGACAATATCCCCCGCATCCGCACCTCCGTCCTCACCCAGAACGAGCGCGCCCTCGAAGGCTTACTCTACGGCGCGGACGACTTCGACCTGCCTATCGAAGACGAAGTCACCCAGACCGCCGGCGCAACCATCTGCCTCAACTTCGACAAGATGCTGGCCGCGGCCCGTAGCCTCGGCTTCACCCCAACCTACCGCCACGTAGCCCTCGCCTGGAACACCTAGTATCTTTTGCTTTGTCATCTGACCCTGAGCTTGGCGAAGGGGAAGAATCCCCACGCCGCCCTAAACTCCCGTCATCCTGAGCGAAGCGCAGCGGAGTCGATGGACCCCGACACGCCAGGCGCCCGGCAATAACCTCACGCACCTTTCAGCCGCGGACGCACTCTGCTCTAGTCCGGATCCTTGATACGCAAGAAAGTATGAGCGGCATGGGCACCCTGCCAGCGGGCCGAACACTTTGGCAATCCCAGCGGTCTTAGCTATAGCGAAACCTTCCGGAGAAGTTTTCCTGCAAGTTCCTTCGCGGCTCCCGTTCCATCTTTGGAAGCCAATTTACGCAGCACGGCCTCATCCAGGCCGGAAGGAACGACTCTCGTGCGCCAGGCCATCTCTTTTGCCGCTCTCATTCTTGCCGTCAGCGTCACCGCAACCGCCCAGAAGCCCACTGCCAAAGCGCCAACCAGACCTGCCGAGGCCGCCGCAACCTCGCAGCTTCCAGTGACCCGCGTCTCGCTTTACAAAAACGGCGTCGGCTTCTTCGAGCACTCCGGTCGCGTCCTCGGAAATCAGTCTGTCAGCATCGACTTCACCACCGCGCAGCTCAACGACGTTCTGCAGTCTCTCACTGCCATCGATCTCAACGGCGGCCGCATCGCCGGAGCAGGCTACAACTCCACCACGCCGCTTGAACAGCAGCTCAAAGCCCTGCCCCTCGCGCTCGGCGAAGATCCCACTGCAGTCGACTTCTACAATGCCATCCGCGGCGCCCGCGTCGAAGTCCGCAACCTCGGCACCTCGATTACAGGCCGCCTGCTCAACATCGAAGTCACCGAAAGCCCGGGCAAGGACAATCAGCCCGCCACTGAGCGCCGCCTCATTACCGTCATCGGCGATGCCGGTGAAATCCGCACGATGGAACTGACCTCTATCACTTCGGTCCGCCTGCTCGACTCGAGCCTGCACAGCGACGTCACCCGCTACCTCGAATTGCTCGCCAGCACCCGCAACCAGGGCCTTCGCCACCTTACCCTGCAAGACAATGGAACCGGTAGCCGCGATCTGCGCGTCTCCTACATCTCAGAAGTCCCCATCTGGAAGTCCACCTACCGCATCCTCTTCAGCGAGCCCAAGCCGGGAGCCGACCCCAAACGTCAGACCGCAACCCTGCAAGGCTGGTCGGTCGTCGACAACACCACCGGCGCGGACTGGATCAACGTGCAGCTTTCACTCATCGCCGGTGCGCCGCAGAGCTTCATTCAGCTGCTCTCCATTCCCTACTACTCGCGCCGTCCAGAGATCGGCCTGCCGCAGGAAGCCCAACTCACCCCGCAAACCCACGAGAGCGGCGAAACTGCTCCGGCTCCTCCACCAATGATGGCCGGCACAAGCGCCGGAGTCTACGCCAGCAACGGGGTCGGCGCTGGAGCGGGCGGCAACTACGGCGGAGGCGCTCGCAGAGTCGGAGGTGTCAATCAGACAGTCTCCGTCGCTGCCGACAGTGCCATGCTCGAAACGTCAAACGCCTCTTTGGGCGCCATGATCCAAAACTCTAACTACCAGAGCCTCTAGTTCAAATCCGTCGCGCCCAACACCACCACCTCCACCTTCGACGACTACTTCGCCTACAACCTGACCG
>JALYIG010000449.1 GCA_030775885.1 Acidobacteriota bacterium
TGCTCGAAGATAAGAAGCCGTTTCCGTCGTTGATCCTCATCGATGGCGGACTTGGACAGTTGCACGCTGCGTACGAGGCGCTCGAAGCGATCGGCGTCACGCTGCAGCCGCTCGCGTCCATCGCAAAGCGCGAGGAGATTATCTATGTGCATGGGCAGGAGGCGGACCCCATCGTACTCGACCGTCGCTCGCCCGTGCTGCACCTGGTGCAGAAGATTCGCGATGAGAGCCACCGCTTCGCGGTCACCTACCATCGCTAACGCCGCGAGATGCGCGACCGCGACTCCGAACTCGACGCCATCCCCGGCGTAGGCCCGCGCACCCGTCAGCGCCTGCTCGAACATTTCGGCAGCGTCCGCGGCATCCGCCAGGCAAGCCCCGACGCCCTCACCTCCGTAGTCAACGCCACTACCGCCGCTAAAATCCGCAAGCACTTCGATGGGGAGGCCGCGGCGGCCGATTCCCTAGTTCAAATCGTCTAATCGAGACGTCACAAAATTGGCTTGGTAAAGTCCACGATGAACTGAATTCCTGGAACGATCAATCGTCTCTTGAGGAGTTGCGTGTCGTTGGTGAGGAACATATCTGTCCCAACCGCCGCAGCACAAGCCAAATGAATAGAATCAGGAGCCTTTAAGAGGAATTCAGAGCGCAGCCTTCCGAAGAGAGCCATACACCTTTCGTCGAACGGGATTGGAGAAAATCCCATCTCCAGAATCGTTGCGCGCGCAGCCTCAGCATTGGATCCCCCCTTTGTGCCGCCAGCCATCATTTCTCCGACCGCAAGACAACTTGTCAGGAGTGTGTCTCCACGCTCGTAACACCGCTCAAGGTTGTGCTGCACGCTGGGCGCAAACTCCGGATTGTCTTCCAACAGATACACAAACATCATCGAGTCGAAGAAGATTCGGCTCATGCCTCGTCATCGTCCGAACGTACCCAACGGATGAACCCTTCCGCGCCGCCATGCGCCGCAATCTCATCCTTCATCAACCCTCGAAGCTTCTCGGTAAGCCGATGAGCGCGCTGAGCGGGTGTTTCAGTATCTGTCCCGTGCGTTGGGTCCGCCTGATCGACAAACTGGAATTCAAAAACCGTATCCACTGTCCTGCTCTGACCCTTTGGGCTGCACATTTCCAAGCCACGTGGTGCCCAGAATTTGGACGACTCAAGGGGGCTTGCGATCTGATTTGCGTGGGTTTGTGGAAAGCCAAGTTGCACCATCTTGGCTTTGAAATCCCCAAAAGGAATTCGAATCCTACTCCGACTGCTACGGGCAGGTTGGACATACTCCGCATCAGCGACCTTGCGGACCCGATCACTCCAGCCAGTTTTAGGCATACATAAGCCTCAGTACAACGATTCATTTGTACAGAAAGTATAGTATGTATTTGTATTTTGTTTGTCAACTTGACCGCGCCTCGCTCGTCAAACACAAATGGCGCGAGCCTCAAGCAGCCCGCGCCATCGATGATCTGCCGACCTATCGCTCGCTTTAAGCTATTTAGGCACCACCGGGGCCATCGGTGCAGTCGGTGCAGTCGGTGGAGTGGGCGGAACCGGTGCGACCGGCGCCATCGGCGCGCGATGATGACTACCCCCGCCCATCGGCCCGCCCATGTGGCTCAATTCGTCCAGCGACATATTGCCGCTCATATGGATGAACGTCAGTTCCTTCGGCTCGGCGGTCAGGATCACCATCTCGCTGCCTTCATTACTTGACGACGTGCGCGAGCAGATATCCGTGGTTCCGCTCTTTTCCTTCACATGGACTGAGCAGCTCCAGGTTCCGTCTTCCAGCTTCTTCCGGTATGCCTCTACGTCCTCCACCTTGTACATCCCCGGCTTGTCGTAGGCGTAGGTATGGATGACCATGTAGCGCATCTTGTGCGCCAACTCGCCGGAATTCCCACCGTGGACCATGCCCATCATCTTCGGGTCGAGGTTGATTTCGGTCACGTCGGTCGCGCCGGTGGCAAACTTTTCCGTGCCCGCGAACAAATCGTCCTTCACCTGCTTCACGCGCACGACCGACCCGTCGGTTTGCATCTCGATATTGGATCGGAGAGTGACCTGCGAAACCACTTCCTGCGCGTTCGCCATTGCCCCCGCTGCCGACACCAGCGCCATCACGAATGCCATCTTTATCATTTTATTCATCACTCTCTCCTTGATTCAAAATTGCAAAATTGATCAATCTCCAACCCGTACGCCCGCTCGCTCCAACTGCTGCCGCGTGTGTTCGAGCGCGCGATCGGTGATCTGCATTCCGGCCTCAAACTGCTTCTGTGCAACTTCTGCCCGCTCCTGCCGTCGCCGATCGTATTGCTGATCGCCGACGAAAACTCCAGCCAGCAACGCGGCTGCAACTGCGGTTCCTACCCAATAGCGCTGGCGCGACGGCATCATCAAGACCTTTGCTTTCGCCGGCCCCTCAGCCTTCGCCCGCTCCATCACGCGGTCCGCAAAGCCTTCGGGCGCATCCACACGCCGCATCGCCCGCGCCAGGTGTCGCTCCAACTCCTCGAACGATTCACCCGGGTTATTCAGTTCTTCAGTCTGGTCAAACTCATCATGCTGTTTCACGGAAATACTCCTTCATAGTGATGGCCGCCTTGCGTCGCAGCAAGGTAAGTCCTCTGTGTAACTGGCTCTTCACCGAGGCCACTGATTGGCCTAGCACCTCGGCAATCTCATCCGGCAGCATCTCCTCCTGGTAGCGAAGGACGATCGCGGATCGCAGCCCCTCCGGAAGCGTGCGCAACAGCGATTCCAGCTTGGCCTGCGTACCGATCCCTACCGCCGCTCCGTCCGTAGTGTGATGCTGCTCCTCCATCCATTCCTCCGCGCCTGCTTCCGGCCGGTTTGTCCGGCGCCGGATCGCGTCGATGGCGCGATGCTTCGCCGTCCGCCGCAGCCAGAAGCGCACATGATCCTCGCTCACTAGCCGCTCTCCGCTCCGGTGCAGTTCGAGGAACACGTCCTGCGCAACCTCCTCCGCCGTGGCGTAGTCGCCCGTGAGGCGCAGCGCAAGCGAGAAAACCATGCGCTGGTGGGCCTCGATCAACCTGCGAAACTCGTCGTCAGCGATTGCCATCAAACGCTCTCACCTGCCTATACGCTCCTCTGGTTCTAACGGGTGCAACTATTTCATCCCCCGGTAATATTCCGCGATTTCGCCCGTAAAGTCCCGAAATGAAGATTTCAATGCCCTCGCGCATCTAAAATCGCACTATGGCAATTGCGACGGAATTGACGACTGGACTGGCGGAACGGACTCTCGACGCTCCCTTTGTAAACGAAGAATTCCTGGACTTCAACGATGCGAGCGTGCGCCGCTCGATGCAGGGGGCCATCGCAGCGGTCCGCTCCCGCCTCGGCCACGAGTACGACCTCGTCCTCGGCGGCCGCCGCCTGCGCACCGAGACCAAGATCGTCTCCATTAACCCAGCGCGGCCAGCGGAAGTGGTTGGCGTCCACCAGCGCGCGGACGAGAGCCACGTCGAGCCAGCCATGCAGGCCGCCCTCGCCGCGTTCGAGACCTGGAGTCGCACCTCCGCGCAGCAGCGTGCCGGGCTCCTCTTCCGCACCGCTAACCTAGTGCGCGAGCGCAAATTTGAAATGTGCGCCTGGCTGACGTTTGAGGTCGGAAAGAACTTCGCCGAAGCCGACGCTGACGTAGGCGAGACCATCGACTTCCTTGAGTTCTACGCACGCGAAGCCCTCCGCCTCGACGCGGCCACTACTCCTATCCAGCTTCCCGGCGAGCACAACCAACTCCGCTACATTCCCCTCGGAGTCGGCGCAGTGATTCCGCCGTGGAACTTTCCGCTTGCCATCATGGCCGGTATGACCGCCGCCGCCATCGCCTGCGGCAATACAGTCATTCTCAAACCCTCCGGCGACGCGCCCACCATCGCCGCCGTGTTCTTCAGCCTGCTCGAAGAGGCTGGCCTGCCGGACGGCGTCGTCAATTTCTGCCCCGGGGCAGGCGCGAAGTTCGGATCGGCCATTGTCGCCCATCCGCAAACGCGCTTCATCGCCTTCACCGGATCCAAAGCGGTCGGCCTGGAGATTCACGAAAGCGCCGCCAAGACCCAGCCCGGCCAGAAGTTCATCAAGCGCACGGTGCTCGAAATGGGTGGCAAGGATTCAATCATCGTCGAGGCCGACTGCGACATCGATGCCGCAGTCGAAGGAGTAGCCCTCTCCGCCTTCGGATTCAACGGCCAGAAGTGCTCCGCCTGCTCCCGCGCCATCGTCGCCGAGAGCATCTACGATACCTTTTGCGACCGCCTGCGCGAGCGCGTCGCACAAATGAAGCAAGGCGACCCCGCAGATAATTTCTACGCCGGCCCAGTCATCAACGAGGCCGCCTACAAGCAAATCCTCGAATACGTCGCCATCGGGAAGTCCGAAGGCCGCCTGCTGACCGGCGGCCACGCGCTCGAAAACCCCGACGGCGGATTCTTCATCGCACCCACCGTCATCGCGGACGTCGCACCCACTGCCCGCATCTCGCTCGAAGAGATCTTTGGGCCCGTCCTTGCGATTATCAAGTCAAGAAACTTCGACGACGCACTGGCCATCGCCAACAATACCGAGTACGGCCTCACCGGCGCGCTTTACTCCAAATCGCGCGCCAACCTCGAACGCGCCCGCGAAGAATTCCACGTCGGCAATCTCTACTTCAATCGCAAGTGCACGGGTGCCATGGTCGGCGCGCATCCCTTCGGCGGCTTCAACATGAGCGGCACCGACTCCAAAGCCGGCGGCCCCGACTACCTGCTGCTCTTCACCCAGGCAAAATCCATCGCCGAGAAAGTCGGCATCGCCAGCCCCAAAGAAGAGGCCGAAGAAAACCAGATGGGCCTCTAATCCCCTCCAACCGCCCGTGTGCCCCATTCATCGTAGCTTCATTACGATGAGTGGGATGTAAACCTTTCGCACCGCCGCCCACCACCCAACCCCCTCAGGCCGACTTCGCCTGCAACAGATCCCCAGCCCTCGCCGCTGCATCCGCCAACACCTTGTGGTGGATGGTGAAAAGTGCCAACTCCAGCCGGTCCGACACGCCCGTCTTGTCGTAAATACTGCGCAAATAATTCTTGATCACCTGCTCCTTGGTGTTCAGTTGCGTTGCAATCTGCCGATTCTTGCAGCCCTGCACAATCAGCGCCACAATCTGCATCTCCTTCGGCGTCAGGCGGTCCCGCACCCGCGCCCCGGCAGTATCCTGCGCCAGGATCGACGTCACATTGGAGTGCTGCACGCATCTCTGCCCCGACGAAATCCGACGAATGCAGTCCAGCAGATCGACCCCGGGAACGTTGCGGAACAGCAGTCCATCCAGCAGACGCACCACATCCTCGGCAACCTCCGCGCCGTTCTCGGCGATTAGAATCGTTCTCGTTCCCACCGCCCGTGCACGCGCAACCAGCGCAGCTACATCCAGTTGCATGCTGGAAGAAAAGATCAGCACCGCCCCATGATGCGCGTCCAGCGCGGACAATACCCTCGCCGAACCATCGCATTGCGCCACGATCCGCATGTCGTCCTCCAGCGCCAGAACACGCGCCGCGCCTGCACGGAAGATGGCCTGATTGTCGGCAAGGATGATTCGTTTCATCATGGGTTTCTCCCCGGCGACGTGATGCCACCAGTCCCTTCATCGGCAGTACTCGCACAATCAAGAAGTGATGTCTACAATTCGTACAGCGTCCCTGGAAACGCCGTCACCCTAAGGCTACCCCCCGTGGGCCGGTTCCGGGAAAACCTTTTATGAAGCTTCCCCATTCCCCGGAGAATCGAATACCAACAGTTTGCGTTGAAAACCGCAGGCTCTCCGCCACCACTCTATTGCCCTATGCCAAAGCCAATCCTCCTCGCCATCGACGACGACACCAGCGTACTCGAAGCTGTGGTGCAGGACCTGCGCCGCCACTACGGCCAGGAATACCGCATCCTGCGCGCCGCATCCGGCCAGGCCGCTCTCGACATCTGCAAGCAGCTTCAGGAGCGTAAGGACACCGTCGCCCTCTTCCTCTCCGACCAACGCATGCCCGGCATGACCGGCGTCGACTTCCTGCAGCAGGCCATGACCCTCTACCCCGAGGCCAAGCGCGTCCTGCTGACCGCCTACGCCGACACGGAAGCCGCCATCCGCGCCATCAACGCCGCCAAAATTCACTACTACCTGAACAAGCCCTGGGACCCGCCAGAGGAAAAACTCTACCCCGTCCTCGACGATCTGCTCGGGAGCTGGAAGCAGGGCTACAAGGCCCCTTACGAGGGCATCCGCGTCATCGGCCTGCGTTGGTCGCCTACGGATCACGCCGTCCGCGACTTCCTCTCCCGCAACCGCATCGAGTACAAGTGGCTCGATCCGGAAAACATGCCCGAAGCCATCGACCTGCTCAAGGAGAAAGGCCTTGACGACGGCAAGCTCCCTGTCGTTCTCTTTGGAGACGGCACAGCCATGGTCCAGCCCTCCACCATGGAACTGGCCGGCCGCATCGGCCTGCGCACCCAGGCCAAAGAGGAGTTCTACGACGTCATCGTCGTCGGTGCCGGACCCGCCGGACTTGCTGCTGGAGTGTACGGCGCATCCGAAGGCCTCCGCACCCTCATCGTCGAACCCGACGCGGTCGGCGGTCAGGCAGGCTCCAGCTCCCGCATCGAAAATTATCTTGGCTTCCCCCAGGGTCTCAGCGGCGACGAGCTCGCCAAGCGCGCCTTCCTCCAGGCCAACCGCCTCGGGGCGGAATTCCTTACTCAGCGCGTCACCTGCATCCGCTCGGAGAAGGGCTACCTCATCGCCACTATGAGCGACGGCCGCGAGCTCACCAGCCACGTCTGCCTGATCGCCACCGGAGTCGCCTACTGCAAGCTCGACATCCCCGGCGCGGACCAGTTCGCCGGCGCAGGCGTGTACTACGGCGCCGCCAAAACCGAAGCCATGTCCTGCGCGGATGAAGAAGTCTATCTCGTCGGCGGAGCCAACTCGGCAGGCCAGGCGGCCATGCACTTCTCCCGCTACGCCGCCAAAGTGCACATGCTCGTCCGCGGTAAGTCGCTTACTCACAGCATGTCCAAATACCTCATCGATCAGATCGAGGCCACCTCCAACATCGTGGTCGAAAGCTCTACCGAGGTCACATCCATGTCCGGTGACGGCCGGCTCGAGTGCCTCACCCTCAAAACCCCGCGCGGCGACGAACAGCGCTCCGCCAACTCTCTCTTCATCTTCATCGGCGCCGCTCCCAAGACCGACTGGCTGCCCAAAGAGGTCGCCGTCGACGAGAAGGGATTCATCCTCGCCGGCCCCGACCTCAAAGCCCGTGCTCCCGGCTCCTGGAAGCTCGACCGCGAGCCCTATCTGCTGGAGACCAGCGTCCCCGGAATTTTCGTCGCGGGCGACGTCCGTTTCAACTCCGTTAAACGCTGTGCCTCCGCTGTCGGCGAGGGCTCCATCGCCGTCCAGTTCATGCACCAGTATTTAGCCAACTTGTAGGCCGGAGTAACACCTCTGGGGTAGAACCCTGACGCCTTTGAAGTAGCAGATTTCCGAAGCTTTTGGCATAGTGAAGCAATCTAATTTATTAGTGAGCGAGCAAGCCCAGATCGTAGCCAACCAACCGGGTGCCATCAGCGATGTTATGCGGGGGCGCCTTCGGGCTGTCTCTATCCTCGCCACTCTCACCGACGACGAGTTGGAATGTCTCAGCGAAGCCCGCGAGATTCACATCCAGTCCGGAGAAACCATCGCGCACCAGGGCGAAACCGCCACCTTCTTCTGGATCTTGCTTAACGGCCAAATTCGCATCGACCAGACCCTGCCCGATGGCCGTGTGCAGCACATGGCTACCATGGCCGCGGGCACCGCATTCGGCGAACTGCCTCTGCTCGCCAACATTCCCAACGCCGCCAATCTGATCGCCGAGGAGCCGTGCGAGTTGCTCCAGTTCGATGAGCAGCAATTCTGGAACTTAATGACCATCTGCCCCGGCGTGCGCAAAGCCATCCTTGGCAACATGGCTTACCGCTTCCAGAAGTTTCAAAGCGTCATCGTCCAGCAGGAAAAGATGGCATCGCTCGGCACCCTCGCAGCTGGCCTGATGCACGAGTTGAACAACCCCGGAGCTGCGGCCGTCCGCGCTGCCGCTCAGCTTCGCGAGAATTTGATGCGCATGCACAAGCTCACCGCAAAATTCTCGAAGTCCAAGATGAGCGACGAGCAGAAGCAATGCATGTTCCAGTTACAGGAGTACGCGCTCGGCAAGGAAAGGCCGCTGCGTATGAACTCACTCGAGCAAAGTGACGCGGAAGAGGCGCTGGCCGAGTGGATGGAGAGCGCCGACGTCGAAGACGCCTGGAAACTCGCTCCCACGCTGGTCTCCATCGGCATCAACTCCGGCGAACTCGAGTGTGCGCGCGAAGAATTCCCCACGCCCATCTTCTCCGACGCGCTCAACTGGCTGGAAGCTTTGGTCTCCAGCATGCAGCTCGTAGGCACCATCGAGGAGAGCATCGGCCGCGTGTCCGACCTCGTCAAAGCCGTCAAATCCTACGCCTACGAGGGCAAGGGCCAGAAGCAGGCCGTCGACATCAACGAGAGCATCCACGCCACCCTTGTCATCCTCGCCCACAAGCTCCGCGAGAAGCAGATCACCCTGCAGAAAGACTTCGCCCCCGGGCTTCCTACGCTGCAGACCGAGTGCTCCGGCCTCAACCAGATATGGACCAACGTCCTCGACAACGCCATCGACGCGGTTCCGCCGGGCGGCAACATCCGCATTAAGACCTGGGAAGACGAGCCACCCGCCGCCGGAAAACTCCGCCACTATCTCTGCATCACCATCGCAGACGACGGCCCCGGCGTTCCGCTCGACAGCCAGGCCCATATCTTCGACCCCTTCTACACCACCAAGCCCGTCGGAGTAGGCACCGGCCTTGGCCTCGGCATCGTGCAGCGCATCGTCGAGCAGTATGGCGGCACCATCACTTTCTCCTCCGAGCCGGGAAACACCGAGTTCCGCATCCGCCTCCCCCGCGAACGCGACTAAACGCTGGGTACGAAGCTAGCCCGCAGCCAGCGTCCTTAATACCCCCACATTTCTCGCCTCATCCCCCGGAGCATCCACCGGCGTCTCCGCGATAAACGCGCAATGCGCGAACCGCTCGTCGTGCAACAGTCGCTGAAACGCAGCCGCGCCGATCGTCCCTTCGCCGATGTGCTCGTGCCGGTCCAGCTTCGATCCCAGCGCCGCCTTCGCATCGTTGCAGTGCCACACTCTCACCGCCTCAAACCCCACCGTCGATTCCACCAGCTTCATCGTCTCGATATATCCATCGACCGAAACAATGTCGTACCCCGCCACATGCACGTGGCACGTGTCCAGGCACACCCCCACCGGCGCGCACAGCTTCAGCGTCTCGACCAACTCCGCCACCTGCTCCAGCTTTCCACCCAGCGAGAACTCCGCGCCCGCCGTATTCTCGATCAGAATTCTGAAGTCCTTTCCCTGCCACGGCACCCCAGCAATCGCGCGCTCAATCGACTGCGCCGCCAACCGCAATCCTTCCTCCCGCGTCAGTCCCTTCCAGCTTCCCGGATGCAGCACCAGGTACTCCGCGCCCAGCGCCAGCGCTCGCTCCACCTCGCCGCGAAACCCGACAATCGAGTTCTCCCGCACCGCCTCCGTTTGACTGCATAAATTAATCAGGTAACTTGCGTGGATCGACACCGGCCCCACGCCAAACTCCGCTCGCAGCTCGCGCATCTTCTGCGCATCTGCCGGCTTCACATCCGCCGCCCGCCACATTCGCGGACTCGACGAGAAAATTTGGAACGTATTCGCCCCCGCCTCGACCGCCCGGTTCACCGCCGTCCACGTCCCACCTGCGGTCCCAACATGAATCCCAATCCGCTTCGCCGCCATCCTTCGAGCCTACCCCATCCTTTTGTTGCCCAGTAACCCACACTTGTTTGCTATCCCGGCCTTCTTGTTTGTCGTTCCCGAAGGGAATCTGCTTTTCCCTTTGACTTACCACTTATCACTCAGCCTTCAGCCCGATGTATCATCACCGTGGTCCGGTCCATCGGCCAACGCGCGTCGTCAACGACACCCATCCAGTTCGAAAGGACATCCCAATGCCCGAACCGCAGAGTTTCAAAAACCACACCCGCTTCGATCCGCCCTGGCACTTCTTCATCGCGCCTCTGCTTCTGATCAACATCCTCTTCGCCATCTGGGGAATGGTTCGCCACTGGCACGATCATCCGCACCTCTTCCCCTGGACAATTCTCATGTCCATCGTCCTGCTTTTCGCCGTCGGCAAAGCTCGTGCCCATTCCATGGTGGCTCAGGACCGCATCATCCGCCTCGAAGAAAAGCTTCGCTACCAAGCGCTTCTGCCCCCAGACCTGCTCGCCCGCAGCCAGGCGCTTACCGTCCGCCAGATCATTGGCCTCCGTTTTGCCTCGGACGCGGAACTCCCCACCCTCATCCAGCGCGCCCTCAGCGAAAACCTTTCAGAGAAGCAGATCAAGCAAGCCATTGTGACCTGGCGCCCCGACTACCTGCGCGTATGATTGCGAACATGTAATGTTCACGCAGGTTTACAGTTGCAGCACAGAGGGATAAATGACAGATCGAAGCGAGGCCGCAAAGAAGGCGGCGGCAACACTGAAAATTAAGCGTGCCGCAAAAGTTACTGTATTCGTCAAGCGCAGCGCGGTGGCTAAAAAGGCGGCCAACACACTAAAACGCAGGAAGGCAGCCCAACTGGCGGCAATTACCAAGAAACGGAGTGCTGCGGCCAAGAAGGCATGGGCGACTAGACGCGCCGCGCTACCCACCGCGGGTTGAAAGTCCGCTAATACACATCGCGCTGATACCGCTTCTGCTGCTTCATCGCCGACAGATACTCAGCCGCCTGTTCCAGCGTCCCGTGCGATCCCTCGGCGATTGCATCCAGCAGCGCCTGCTCCACAGCCTTCGCCATCAGAGTCGCATCACCGCAAACATAGAAGAACGCACCGCGTTCCAGCCAGTCGTACAGCTCCGCAAAATGTTCGCGCATCCTGTCCTGCACGTAAATCTTCTCTTTCTGATCCCGCGAGAAAGCTGTATCCAGCCGCGTCAGCAAGCCCTCCGCGACCCACCCGGTCAACTGCTCTTCGTACAGAAAGTCGGTCGCCTTATGCTGGTCGCCGAAGAACAGCCAGTTGTCTCCGCTCGCACCCTTCACCTGCCGCTCTTCCAGAAACGCGCGAAACGGCGCAATCCCCGTCCCCGGCCCAACCATAATTACTGGTGCCGATTCATCTTCCGGCAGCCGAAAATTTTGATTGTCGTGCAGAAATACCGGCAGCCTCGCACCCACCAGCCCACGCTCGCCCAACTG
>JALYIG010000450.1 GCA_030775885.1 Acidobacteriota bacterium
AGGTTGCAGGTTCGAGGTTTGAGATTCCAGATGCGGCCGATTCGGTTTTGGTGGATTCGGGGCTACTGGGAAGTGTGGAAGTGCGCGGCGCGGCGGCGGGGTCGGTGGTTGCCGGCGCGGCGGTTGCAGCAGGAACGGCGGGGTTTTCCATGTCAGTCATGATCTGGGCGAGTCCTTTGTCTGCTCGGGGAAAGATGGGGGCGAGCGGGCCGAGTTTGGTGCCGGGTTTCAAGCCGCCCCATTGAAGATTTTTCAGTTCGCCGTTGCGCGCGGCTTCTTCGATGTCGCCGAGGCCGAGTTGTGCCCACACGGAGGCGGTGGCGTAGGGCATCACAGGATAGAGCAGGGCGGTGATAATGCGGATGGATTCGGCAGCCGTGTAGAGGATTTCGTCCAGCTTTCTCTTATCCTCAGGATCGTTGGACTTGGCTAGTTTCCACGGCTGATTGGCTGAGATGTACTGATCCACAACTGCAATGTTTCCAGTCGTCATTGTCCAATCAAATTGAACGCCCCACGTGGCATCATCCAGTTGTTCGAAATCGGAAAGAACATCGACAACATAAATGGTGCTTGCGCTCTCATATTCAGCGGACTTCGTATTGATCGGAACCACGTCAGGTACTCGAGCAACGACACGATAGGGAAGGTCCGCCCGGGGAACAGCGGAGTCGCATGTCTGCTCTATCATCTTCAGCGTGCGGCTGACTAGGTTGCCGTAGCCGTTGGCTAGGTCGGCGTTATAGCGGGTGATGAGCGCGTCGAAGCTGAAGCCGCCGTCCTGGCCGAAGGGGATTTCGCGCAGCAGGAAGTAGCGGATCACGTCGGCGGCGAAGAGGTCTTGTTGGGCTTTGCTGGGCGGGGCGAACGGCTGTGGCGTCTCGGACGAAATACAGGGCTTCTTCGCTCCGCTCAGAATGACAGCTTCATGCGATGGGTCGCCGGAGGGCACTGGTGGGCAAAGGGGGCCGAAGGCGTCGAGGATGGTTTCGGTGCGGACGACGTTGCCGCGTGACTTCGACATCTTCGATTCTTCGAAGAGAAGCCAACCATTGGCGACGACGGACTTAGGCAGCGGCAGCCCGGCGGCCATTAGGAAGGCGGGCCAATAGACACAGTGGAAGCGCGTGATCTCCTTGCCCACGAGGTGGAGGTCGGCTGGCCAATACTTTGCGAACTTGGCAATGTCGGCGGGCGCGTCGGAACCGTAACCGACGGCGGTCATGTAATTGGCCAGCGCGTCGAGCCACACGTAGACGACGTGCTTCTCGTTGCCGGGAACCTTGATTCCCCAGTCGAACGTTGTGCGCGAGATGGAGAGGTCTTTCAGGCCACCGCGCACGAAGCTCAGAACCTCGTTGCGAACCGTCTCGGGCTGGACGTGAAGCGTGCCGCTCTCAATCAGTTCGATGAGCCTGCCCTGGTACTCAGAAAGCTTGAAGAAGTAGTTCTCTTCGGTCACCGTCTCGGTGGGCTTGCCGTCGGGGCCGATGGTGCCGGGTGGGCCTTCGACGAACATCTCTTCGCCGACCGAGTATTGCCCGGTGTAGGTGCTGAGGTAGATGGCGCCGCGATCTTCGAGCAGCTTCCAAAGCTTCTGCACGCCGCGCTTATGGCGTTCGTCGGTGGTGCGGATGTAGTCGTCGTTGGTGATGCCCATCCGTTGCCACAGATTGCGGAAGGTAGCGGATACCTCGTCGGCAAACTGCTGCGGCGGGATGCCGGCCTTTTCGGCGCTGCGCTGGACCTTTTGGCCGTGCTCGTCGGTGCCGGTCAGGAAGAAGGTGTCGTCGCCCAGCAGTCGGTGGCGGCGGGCGATGACGTCGGCGGCGATGGTGGAGTAGGCGTGGCCAATGTGCGGGCGCGCGTTGACGTAGTAAATCGGCGTCGTGAGGTAGAACTTTTTGGGAGTCTCTAGCATCGGCTTGAAAAGCCTAGTTTAGCAGTTTGCGTAGGACGGAGCTCTGGATCGGGGACCCCAGGTTCTGGCGGCACACAGCGAAATGCGGGGATTCTTCTCCTTTGACTTCGCTCAGGATCAGAATGACAAGCAAAGAGTTGGCTCAGCCGCGCGATTTGGCCGCGGGGTCGGCTGGAGTGTGGGTTGCGGTCTGCGGAGTATTGGGCTCGGCGGCCTGCGCCATGCGGGCGAGGTTCAGGTGCTGCTCCATCGAATGCTTGGCCTGGGGTGGGTTGTGCGAGCGGATGGCGCGGTAGATCTCACGATGCATCTCGGCGGACTGCTTGAGGTCCTGCGAATTTTCCACCGTGAGGCGGCGCCCGTCGTAGAGGTTGGCGGTAATGGTTTCCATCAGCGCGGCGAGGATGGGGTTCCCCGATGCGCGAGCTATCGTCCGGTGGAAGCGCACGTCGTGGATCAGGTACTCGTGCGGATCGCCGAGGGCGGCGTACATTTCGGCAACCTCTTCGGCTAGTTCGGCGATGTGCTCGTCCGTGGCGCGTTCGGCGGCAAGCGAGGCGACGGAAGCCTCGATCATCAAACGCGCCTCGAACATCTGCCAGGGAAGAAAGCCATGCAGCGCGCCGAGCACGTTAAGCGAGCTGGAGTCGAGCGCGGGCGGCCCACTGGAGATGAAGGTGCCGGCGCCGTGGCGGCTTTTGAGCACGCCCATGGCGGAGAGGAAGCCAATGCCGGCGCGCAGAGAGGAGCGGCTGATCTTGAGTTCGCGGGCGAGTTCGCGCTCGGGCGGAAGTCGGTCGCCGGGATGGAGCGCTCCGCTCGCGATCAGGCCGCGTACATGATCGACGACTTGCAGGGTGAGCTGGCTATGGCCGCCTGGTTCTTCGCTGGATTCTTTTTTTGTGCGCCGTGGCATTCCGTCCTACCGTCTTTCAACGCTGCTTAGAAGTTCACCTGCGATTCGTGAGGAGCGTATCACGTTTGCATCAGCGTTCAAGCTTCGGCAGGCGGCTTGGCCGTTATGCCCAGGCGCGGAACCAGCAGTTGGAAGAAGGCGAGTGCCACGATGTACGCTCCAGCTGCTACCGAGAAGACGAGCAGAGGATGCAGCGAGAGGTTGCGTTTGACGATCCACGTGAAGCAGGCTCCGCCAACCGCTCCGGCTGCGCCCCCGATGCCGACGATAGTCGAAACCGCGGTGGACGGGAACATGTCGCCGGGAGTGGAGAAGAGGTTTGCTGACCAGCCCTGGTGGGCGGCGGCGGCGAGTGCGATCAGCAGCGTTGCCGGCCATGGATTGGCAGGGAAGAGCGCGCCCATATGCGGGACCAGCACCAGCGGGAGTACGCACACCGCCATCGAGAGCATAGCAATCTTTCGGCCGCTGTTGACCGAGTAGCCACGCTTCATCAGTGCGCCGGAGAGCGAGCCCCCGAAGATCGATCCAACCGACGAGATCACATAAACAGTAATAATCTCCAAATAAGCATGCTTGAGGTCCAGCCCGTAGTTGCGATTGAGGAACTGGGGGAGATAGAAGAGGTAAAACCACCAGACGCCGTCGGTGAGTGCCTTGCCAATCGCGAAGGCGTAGGTTCCGGGGCGCTTCAGCAGGACCGAGAGCGGAATGTTGCCGCCGTACTGGGTCTGCGAGGCGAAGTCGGCCGTAAGGTTCGCCTGGGTCTGGGTCGAGCCGCGACGCAGCCGGTTGTACGGGAAGAGCATCCAGACGATCAGCCAGAGCACGCCGAGCGACCCAGTCGCGATGAACGCAGCTCGCCAGCTCCAGTGTCCTGTGGCGAAGCCGATCAGCAAAGGCGCGAGGAAGAAGCTGACGTTGGAACCGGAGTTGAAGATTCCGACGGCCTTGCCGCGCTCTTCGATGGGGAACCACTCGGTGGTGGCCTTGATGGCCGCGGGGAAGTTGCCGGATTCGCCTAGCCCGAGGAAGATGCGTGCGATGCAGAAGCCGACCACCGAGGTGACCAGCGAGTGACTCATCGAAGACAACGCCCAGATGGCGATGGCGACGGCGTATCCGGTTTTGGTGCCCAGCCTGTCGATCACGCGGCCGGCAATCAGGAAGCCGACGCCGTAGGCGATTTGAAAGCAGATGATCACGTTGCCGTAGTTGTTGTCGAAGACTGGCTGGTGGAAACGATCGAAGGCAAAGTCCCAGCCCATGAACGTGACGTTATGGAGCAGCGGCTCGATGAAGGAGAAGACCGAGCGGTCCATATAGTTAATGGTGGTGGCGGCGAACAGAAGCGCGCAGACGAACCATCGGATATTTGAGCTTTGCGGGGCTGAAGTGGTGAAGCCCGGCTCGGCGAAACTGGCGGTGTTGCTGGACATGGGGCAGAAGCTCCGTCGACCGTATAGGCCGTCTACGGCGGATTTGATACCTGTGTCGCGGTGGAGCAGAGTCGCCGCGCAGGGTTCAACTGCACAGCGCCGCTGGAACCGGTTTCGACACCCTCTGCATGGTATGCGTCTCGGAGCGAGATGACAATTCGGGCGTGCAATCGCAATTACAAACGATCCATTCCCGGCGAGGGGCGCCTGTGCGAATACAGGACAACAAATTTTCTCTATTTGAGTCTTCTGTCAAGGTTTCAGCGTACGTTGAAGTAGCAATGGGTGATCGTCGCAGTTGCTCGCGACGGTCCCGAGGCCTGTTTCATGAAGCCAGTCATACGCTCGCTTGTTGTTCTTCTCTGCCTTATCCTCCAAGTCAACCAGTTCCCATCCGTAGCTCAAACTCCGAACCCGCCGAGCAGCAATGCACCGGGGCATACGGGACTCGATCCCCGCGCGCCGGTCCCGGCGCAGATTGCGGCAGCCCACACGGTCTTCCTCTCCAACGCGGGCACCGACACAAGCTTCCCGATCGACGCGACCCAGGCTTATAACGACGTCTACAAGGCGTTGCAGACCTGGGGACGTTACCAACTTGTCGCTTCACCCGACAAGGCGGACCTGATCTTTCAGTTGCGGGGCGTGTCAACGCTTTCAACCTACGGCTCCGACGACAGCGTTTACACGGTCAACAGTCCAGCCTTCCAATTGACGATGGTGGACCCGAAGTCGAGCGTGACGCTGTGGACCATTACGTCGCCAGTTGCGCTGGCCGGAAGCAAGCAGACGCTGGCTCGGTGGGTGGCCATTGCGGAGACGAATCTGGTCAGCCGCATCAAAGTCGTCGCCGGGGATCAATTGGGATCCAGCGAAACAGCCGACCTCACCACCGTTCCCAACTTCCACCATGGCAGGGCCGCCCTGATAATTGTTGGCGGTACGGTGGCACTCGCCGTTGGCGGAGGGTTACTGCTGCATCATTTTTACGAAAACTCGCTTGCTGACCAGAAGGCCTCGCAGGACGCCTTCTGCACAGCCCACCAGATTCCTCTGTCCATGTGCGCCGGCGGATAGCCGCTTTAAGGGAAGGTGGCGGTCTTGCCGAACACGGGGCGGAAGCTCCGGTAATCGCAATTCGTCCGGATTGCGAGAAGAATTCCCGCGGGCTGCCGATAAGAGAGTTCTAAGCTCTTTTGGCCAACGCCGGGGATCGATATGCATGTGTTGATTGTGGAAGACGATGCCGCGCTGTGCCGCTTCCTGGATCGGGGGCTGAAGCTTGACGGGCACCGGGTGACGCTGGTTGCAGATGGAGAGTCCGCGCTTTGGAGAGCGGAGCAACTGCGGCCCGAACTGATGATCCTGGACCTGGGGCTTCCGCTCAAGGATGGGATGGAGGTGCTGACCGAGATGGGCGATCGATTTCGTTCGACATCGGTGATGGTGTTGACCGGCCGGGCGGAGATGGAAGTGCGGTTGCGGTGTCTCGACCTGGGAGCGGACGACGTGATCCTCAAACCGTTCTCGTTCCATGAACTGCGGGCACGGATGAAGGCGCTGTTCCGGCGGCGGCGCAGGTTTGAGGATGCGGTGCTGTGCTTTGGCGATGTGGAGATGGACCGGGCAGAGCATCGCGTGATGCGTTCAGGCCACGAGGTGGAGCTTACGGCGACGGAGTTCTCACTGTTGGAATCGCTGCTGCGCAGGCGCGGCGAACGAGTGTGCAGCCGCATGGAACTGCTTCGCGAGGTGTGGCGCGTGCCGCAGGGTATGGGCACCAACATTGTTGAGGTGTACATCAATTATCTGCGCCGCAAGCTGGGGCAGACCCGGCTCCATGGATCGGGGTTGGAATGCGTGATTCGAACTGTGCGTGGGCAAGGGTATGTTCTGGCGCGCAGTGGCATGGCCAGTATTACTGCGGTGCGCAGCGATGTGCGGCGGTTGGAACAAGCGGCTGGATGATTTTGGGAAGGATGGAAGCGATATGTGTGGACGGGAATGTTTGTGCGAGCAGCCGGCAGAAGTGGATGCGCTGGACCAGATGGGCAGGGCGCTGCATAGCTTGTGCCAACCTCTGACCACGCTGCAGTGTCGCCTGGAGTTGGCGGAGTTGGTAGACACGATGGAGGGCTACCGCGAGGCGGTGACCCATGCTCTCGCGGAGTGTACACGGCTGGTGGAAGGAGTGGGATTGATGCGGGAGATTCTGCGTGCGGCCCTGCCGGCGGATGGCGCCGGGACGCGAACGGCGCTCCTCTCAATTTGAGAGAACCCTAATATTCCGTCCATTTCGTGGCACTCACCGTGCCTTCTTGTTACAGCAGGCAGACTTGCCGCCTGGTTCGCGGATCGTTGCGGACTCCGGCAGAGATGTCTCTGGAGACGAGATGGGCATGGGCAATCAGATGTTTGTGGCGCCGGGACGGTTTGGGCGTGGCGGTACAGGCAATCCAGCGGAGTTGGCTCATCCGACCTTCTTCACCGGCTATGGCGTGGAGACTGCCGGCGACGTGGGTGGGGCTGCCAGCGCTGCGGAGCGGGACCAGATGCTGATTGAGCATCTGCCCACGGTGCGGTACCTGGCGCGGCGGATTCATGAGCGGCTGCCGCAACACGTTGAGCTGGACGATCTGATTTCGGCCGGGGTAGTAGGCCTGATTGACGCGTTCTCGAAGTTTGATCACACCAAGAAGGTGCAGTTTAAGAGCTATGCGCAGTTCCGCATTCGGGGCGCGATTCTGGACTCGCTGCGGACGCTGGACTGGAGTCCTCGGGAGCTGCGGCGAAAAGGACGGGCCGTCGAGGAGGCGATCCGTTCGGTGACCCAGAAGGTAGGGCGAGTCCCGACGGAGCACGAGATTGCGCGGGAGATGGATCTCGGTCTGCCCGAGTATCAGCAGCTTCTGGGCGAGCTGAAAGGCCTCGAGATCGGAAGCCTGCACATGGAGCGGACCGAGGACTCGGGGGACGAGGAGTTGGCCTATATTCCCGGCTCGCCGGAAGATGATCCGCTGTTCCGGTGTCTGCAGGGCGAGATGAAGCAGAGGCTCGCGGACGCGATCGAAGAGCTTCCGGAGAAGGAGCGCATGGTACTGACGCTTTATTACTACGAAGAGCTGACGATGAAGGAGATTGGATTGACGCTGGGCGTGGTGGAGTCGCGGGTATCGCAGATCCACTCTTCCGCGGTAGTGCGGCTGCGGGCAGCACTGGCTGGGCTACGGGTGGACAACTCAAAGACTAGGAAAAAGGCAGGCGTACGGATGATGGCGTAGCTACTGCTGACCTTGAGCGTTAGAGTTCGATGCGATTGAGCCGGATCTGGCCAGGGGTTCAGGGGAAGTGCTCCCGGGTCCAAGGCCGAGTTTGATCAGAGCGCGCGAGTCGGGGACGAGTTTGGTCTGCCAGCCGTTGTCGCCCTGGAGCTTCCGCATGGCTGCCTCGGAATCCGAGTCCCAGTGACCGCTGGGGCCGCCGGACAGGTATCCAGCTTTAATCAGCGCCGCCTGGATCTCGGTGGCGCGCTGATCCTCGATGCCGCGCGGGCTTTGGAATTTAGGCTTGGCGGCGTGTTTCGCGATCTTACGCGATGCAGAGTGGCGATGGGTCCGGGTGGCTGCGAAGGCGGGAATGGTGAGACCGAGAGCGATCGAGCTGAATAAAACGAGTTGACCGAACCGCATCGTAGGGACCGACCTCACGCGTTGATTTGACGAGAGTTCCCTTGAACAGGGAAGCCGTGGGAAATCTCCATCAACTTGTTTAGCCTATACCCGAAATTCATAGGACTGCAATCAACACGCGCCGGGCGGTTGATTCTAATGGTTCTAGAATTGGGGCGATGTGGTGGCGGTTGACCCGGTGGGGTGGGCAGTATAGGCTCACGCAGAGAATGGAACTTGAGCTGGGATATCAGAGATGAAGACCATAGAAGTTGAAGGCGCAGTTGAGGAGGGTTCGGCGGCGGAACTGCGGAGGCATCTCTTCTATGAGACCTCGCATTCCCCAGCGCTTACGGACCTGGTGGGCTACCAGAAAGCCAAAGACATTATCGATTTCTGCTTCATTGCAAATCCGTACTATCCCACGCCAGGGATGTTGAAGGATCTGCAACGTAAGCTGCCCAACCTGATCAAGTCGTATCCCTCGAGCAATCCACTGATGAGCCAGAAACATCTGGCCGCCGTGCTGGGTGTCGATCCAGAGCGGCTGATCATCGGCAACGGAGCAACCGAACTGATCGGCCTGATCAACATGACGTTGATTGACCGGATTGCGGTACCCATTCCGACGTTTGGCGAGTACATCGAGAAGATGAAGGACCTGCGAAATGCCGACCTGTATCCGCTCAATCCCGAGGACCGCTACCAGCTGCGCCTCGACCCCTATCTTGCGTGGGTGCATCAGCGCAAGCTGGAGTGCCTACTGGTGATCAACCCCGGCAATCCGACGGGTCAGTTTATTCCGTTGGAAGAGATGGTGGCGTTTCTGCACCGTGCGCGCGACCTGGAAATGGTGATTGTCGATGAGTCATTCATCGATTTCGCGGGGGAGACGATTCCCAGCCTGTTGCCGCTGGCGGACCAGTTCACGAACCTCCTGATTGTGCGCAGCATGAGCAAACACTGCGGCGTTCCGGGGCTTCGCCTGGGCTATTGCTATAGCGCGAATCTGTATATCCTGAATCGCCTGCGCCGCTTTGTTCCGACGTGGAACTTAAATACGCTCGCGCAATATTTTCTCTCCCTGCTGCCGGATACTACGGCAGCCTATCATGCGAGCCGCAAGCAATTGATCCAGGACGTTCGGCATCTCCACGACGAACTTCAGACCATCCCTTCCCTGGAGGTCTATCCGACAGGAGCAAATTTTCTGCTGTTCAAAATCAAGAACGGAATGACGGCAACCGAGCTTCAAACGCGGCTTCTGGTGGAGCACGAGATGTATGTGCGCGACTGCACCAACAAGCTTGGGATGGACGCGTTCCACATTCGTGTTGCATCGCAGGGACGCGAGAAAGACTCCCGCCTGGTGCAAGCATTGCGGACGCTGGTGCAATGAAGCGTCCAGTGGTCCTCGTCGTCTCCCGCCGCACGACGCGCAAGGACAAGATGATCGATTACGTCGGCGAGCTTCATCTTGAGTTGCTGATCCGCCTACGCACCTTGCCGCAGATTGTCCCGGTGGTGAGCGGCACGCTGGCATGCCTGCCGCAGTACATGGAGCGTATGGACGGCCTTCTGCTTGTGGAAGGTGATGACGTCGAGCCGAAGCGCTTTGCTGCGCGCAAGGCCAACTTCAAGTATGTCGAGAAGACGCATCCGCTGAAGGACGAGATCGAGATTCGGCTCCTGCAGTATGCGCTGGAACGCAACCTGCCGGTGATGGGGATCTGCCGCGGATCGCAACTAATGAACGCAGTCTGCGGAGGCACGCTGTACGGGGACGTGCAGAAGGAAAAGCATTCGTCGAGGGCGCATATCGATTACGACAACTATGACACCTATCGCCATCCCGCCGACGTGGTGCCAGGAACGCCGCTGGCGCGCTGGTACCGGCGCAAGACGCTGCGGGTGAACAGCTATCATCACCAGGGGATTCGCGAGTTGGCGCCGCGCTTCCGGCCCATGGCGCATGCGGACGATGGGTTGATCGAGGCCTACTACGATCCGCAGACTGCGTTCACAGTGGGACTGCAGTTTCACCCCGAACGCATGTTGAAGGAGTACCCCGGCAATCTGCAGGTGTGGAAGGCCTTCACCGCTGCGGTGCATGCGAAGCACGATTCTCAGGCTGATCCCACACCTCAAAAGCGCGATGTGGCGCACCCGGTTTAGCCTTTGCGGTATTGCTGATCAGTCACCTGCTCCATCCAGTCGACCACTTTGCCGTCTTTCTTTTCCTGAACCGCGATGTGGGTCATCGCTGTGGTTGGGGCGGCGCCATGCCAATGCTTTTCGTTAGGCGGAAACCACACTACGTCGCCGGGACGGATCTCCTCAACCGGGCTGCCTTCGCGTTGCGCCCAGCCGCAGCCGGCGATGACGATTAGTGTCTGGCCGAGCGGGTGGGTGTGCCACGCGGTTCGCGCGCCGGGCTCGAATGTGACCGATGCTGCTTGCACGAAGGCGGGGTCGGGCGCCTGAAAGAGCGGGTCGATGCGGACCGTTCCGGTGAACCACTCCGACGGCCCTTTTACGGAAGGCTGGGTGCCGGCTCGTTTGATATCCATAGGTGTTTCTCCACATTGGGTGTCGATTGAGTAGAAAACCCTGCCGTTGGCGGCAGGGTTTTCTAGTTGATAACGGAAGCAAGTTGATTACGGAAGAGTGCCGCCGATGATGGTGGGCCCGCCTGCATTGCTGGCCGCGCTGGAGCGCACCACGAAGACCACGTCCTCACCAGACTTCAGCTTCGCCACGATCGCCTGGTAAGAAGCCTGGTCGGTAATCGGCTGCTTGTTGATCTCCGTAATCACAATGCCCTTGGTTAGGTTGATCTCGTCGGCGAAGGAGCCTGGGCGCACGCTGTTGACGACAACACCGCCCTTGATGGCCAGCTTTGAGGCCAGGTTGTTGGGCAGCGCGGTGACAGTGATGCCGAGTTTGCCCTCGCCCGCGTCGGACTCTGTAGGCGCGGAGTTGTCGTCGCTTGCTTTGCCGGCGTCGGCGAACAGCTTGGCGCGATCGGCAATGCCCACGGTCACGTTCTGCTTGGTCCCGCTCCGCAGCAGGCCAAGTTGAACGGTTGAGCCGACCTTGCGTGCGGAGATGTCGGCGACCAGCGCATCGCCGTCCTTGATCGGCTTGCCGTCGATCGAGACGATCACGTCGAAGGGCTTCACGCCACCCTTGGCGGCGGGTCCGTTCGCAGTAACGGTGCTGACCAGAACGCCCCCCGAGGCGAAGCCGTATTCACGGCTGACGGCGGAGGGGATGGCGCCCTGGAAGCTGATGCCAATGGAGCCGCGAACCACCTTATGGTCGGGGCTGATGAGCATGTTGTAGGTGGTGGCGATGATGTTCGACGGCATCGCGAAGCCCACGCCCTGCGATCCCATCGACTGGGTGTAGATTGCGGTATTCATACCGATGACTTGACCAGCCATGTCGACCAGCGGTCCGCCGGAGTTGCCCGGATTGATGGCAGCGTCGGTCTGGATGAACTTCTGGAACTGGTTGGGTGCGCCATTGGGGCCGGGCTCGTCGATCGAGCGATTCTTGGCGGACACGATGCCGGCGGTGACAGTCTCAGACAGCGAGAAGGGGCTGCCGATCGCGAGTACCCAGTCGCCTACCTGTGCGCCGTCGGAGTTGCCGAGTTTGATCGTCGGCAGCGGCTCGGGCGCGTCGATCTTGATTACCGCGATGTCGGTCTCGGGGTCTACGCCGATCACGTGTGCGGGACGGCCGTGTTCGGTTCCATTCTCTGGATCGGTGGAGAGCTTGACGTAGATCTTGTCGGCCTTATCCACCACGTGGTTGTTGGTGACGATGTATCCGCGAGAGTCGACGATGAAACCGGAGCCGAGAGCCTCGCGTTCGCCTGTGCCGCCGGAGCCGTCATCCTGTCCACCCTGCCCGCCGAAAAAGCGGTTGAAGAAATCCTGCATGTCGCCTTGGCCGCCGCCGTTGCTGCCCTGGTCGTCGCTGCCGTCTCCGTTCGGATTGAGTGGGATTGGGCTGCGCTGTCCACTGCGCTTGTGCGGGTTGGCGGACTGCTTCGGCAAAGTGACGGTGTTGATGTTTACCACAGCGGGGCCGACAGCCTTTGCGATCTTCGAAAACTCATTGGACTGCATGATCGGGCTCGGAACCACCAGAGGACGCGCGTCGGAAGAGTCGACAGCCTGTTCCTTGCCGCTCACGGAGCGGGTCAAGACCGAGCCGATCAGAATGCCGCCGGAAAGGACGGTGAGCAGGGCAAAGGTAGCGGAGAGGCGGTGGTTGTAAATCCGCTCGAAGAGAGTGGGCGAAGCTTGGTTCGGTGTGTCCATGGGCTGAGTCTTTCCTCATTCGTACAAATCGTGTCGAAGGTACGCAAATTCGGGCCAGAATGTTTCTTTTCAGTATAGTCCGTCGGCTAATTGGCAAGGTTCTTCGCCGGACACTGCTCTAGTCAGTTACTTAGACGCAGGATTTGCGGAGGAAGGTGCGACGATTATGGGGCGGGCGGTTTGGTAGCCTCGTAGACGGTTTCGCCATTTACGATGGTGCGCAGCACGCGGGTGTGAAGCAGTTGCTGCGGCGTGGTCGCGGGGGAGGTTATGTCGCGGTCCAGCACCACAATGTCTGCGAGGAACCCCGCTTCCAGGCGGCCCTTGGTGCGCTCGCGGAATTCGGCGAACGCGGAGCCCTGGGTGTAGGCGTAGATAGCTTCGGAGAGAGTGATCTTCTCCTGCGGCTGATAGGTTGCGTTGCCGGCTTCGTTTTGGCGGGTGATCGCGGCGTAGAGGCCGCGCATGGGGTTGATCGATTCGACCGGGTAGTCGGTGCCGAATGCCAGCGGGATGTGCTGGTCTAGCATCGAGCGCCAGGCATAGGAATATCTGGCACGTTCTGGGCCAAGGCGGGCGGCGGCCCAGTTCATGTCGGTTAGCAGGTGGACGGGCTGCATCGAGGCGATGACTCCGAGTTGGTGAAAGCGGTCGAAATCGGCGGTGAGCAGGACCTGGGCGTGCTCGATGCGGAAGCGGGAGTTGGGCGTCTGGGCGCTTGCGGTGAAGGCGTCGAGCGCCATGTGATTGGCCTGGTCGCCGATGGCGTGGAAGCCGAGTTGGAACCCTGCGGCGGCTCGCTCGGCGGACATCTGATTGAGCTTTGCTTGTTCGTATCGCCGGATGCCGGAGTTAGTGGGATCGTCCGAGTAGGGTGCTGCGAGGGCAGCCGTCCGAGACCCGAGTGAGCCGTCCATAAAGGCCTTCAGCATGCCAATGTGCAGCAGCGGATCGTTCGGGTCATGGCTGGCGCGCCGTTCTTTCAGCCTGGCAAGCGGCGTGTCGAAGGCGAGCCATTCGGAGACGCGCAGGTGCAGTTTGCCCTGCCGCTCCAATTCGGCGAGCACCAGGAAATCCTGCCAGTCGGAGAAGTCCTGCACGCTGGTGACGCCATGCGAAAGCGCGTCGTCGATGCTGAGTGAGAGCGCGCGGCGGCGATCCTCCGGCGACGGCGGCGGGATGTGCGCCGTCAGCAGCGCGATGGCTGGGCCTTCGCGGACGATGCCGGTGAGTTGGCCTGCGGCGTCGTGGTCGATCTGACCGCCGGCGGGCGAGGGCGTCGCGGCGGTAATGCCCGCAGCCGCAAGCGCAGCGGAATTCACCACGACGATATGGCCGTCGGTGCGCGTGAAGATCGCTGGATGTCCGCCCGTAACGGCGTCCAGGTCGGTTCGCGTGGGCAGCCTTGCGGAAGGCCACTTGGTGTGATCCCAGCCGCTGCCTTCGAGCCAGGTGCCTTGCGGCGCGGAGGCAGCGTAGGTCCGGATGCGGCTGAGCATCTCGGCCAGCGATGCAGTGCCGTCCAGGTCGACGGTGAGCTTCTGGCGTCCGGCGGAGGCGATGTGCGTATGGGCATCATTGAAGCCGGGCATCGCGAAGCCGCCATGCAGGTCGATGACGGTAGTGGTCGCGGACTTAAGTTTGAGGATTTCGGCGTCACTGCCTACAGCGGTGACGGTTCCGTGGGCAACGGCGATTGCGGTGACGCGCGGGGGTGTGCGGGATGGGTCGGACGGCTGAAGATGCGCGCCGGTCAGGATATTTCCGCGGATGTAAAGGATATCGGGAGCGGCGGGTACGGGCGGCTGCGCCAGGGTGGTCGCGGAGGCAAGAACGATTGCGGCAAATATGCGCATGGATGGACAGTGTAGCCGGGAACCTAAAAACGAATCACGCAACATCAATCAACCTCGGCAGCGAGATGGGCTGTATCCAGCAGCGTCAGCAGGATGCGGCGCAGTGCGGCGCTGCGGCCGCTGGGGTCATACCACTCCTGCAGAGTATGGATACCGCCGCCTTGCCCACCTGCGCCAATGGCGATCGCGGGTATGCCTAGCGAAAGGGGGATGTTTGCGTCGGTCGAGCCGAGGCCCGTTTCGGTGCGCAGATTCAGGTGGCGGTCGACCGCTCGCAGGGTGGCCAGCAGCGGCGACTTGTCTGGGAGTGCGCCGCCCGGCCGGTCGCCAATGGTCTCGATGGATAAGGTCGTCGCTGCCGTGGAGTGCGGCGGAGTAGTCCACTGGGCAAGCGACTGGCGCAGGGCGACCTCGGCAGCTTGAAGCTCCAACGGGTCTGTGGAGCGCAAATCGAGCCAGGCGGTGGCGGATTCAGGAATGGAGTTGATCGACGTGCCGCCCGAGATTTGGCCGACGTTCAGTGTGGTGCGGGGTTCGCGGTGGGGCAGGTCGAGCGATTCCAGCGCAAGCAGCGCGCGGGTGAGGATAAGTATGGGATTGGGCGCACCGGCGTCGGTCCACGAGTGGCCTCCCGGCCCGGTGACCGTGACGCGGAAACGGCGGCTGGCCAGCGCCCGTGTGACGACGGCAGACGAGCCGCTGCCTTCGAGCGCAATGGCGGCGGCAATGCGCTTTGCGTAGGGGCTGGCTTTGGAGCTGAACAGGTGACGCATGCCGCGCAAGTCCCCTTCGCCCTCTTCGCCAACGTTGGCGGCGAAGAGGATTGGCACGGCTGGCGTTAGCTCGGCGTGGCGGAGTGCGGCAGCCAGACCGAGGAGCGCAGAGAGTCCGGCGCCGTTGTCGCATGCTCCGGGGCCGAGAATGCGAGTCTCGGCCTCGGTGGGCTCGGTGTTGGTTCCGGCGGGGAAGACCGTATCGAGGTGGGCGCAGAGCAGGATAACCGGAGCGGTTCGAGGTTCGGGGTTCGAGGTTCGAGGTTCAGCCGGCAACTCAGCGAGGGCGTTGCCGGCTGCGTCGACGTGCGGATTCGAAAGGCCGAGTTGTTGAAAGCGCTCCAAAAACCAGGCAGCGCGAGCCTGTTCGCTAAAAGGAGGTGCGGGGATGCGCAGCAATTCAAGATGCCACTTGCGCATCTGGAGTTGGTGCAGATGCAGCCAGTGGAAGGCACGGTGCACCGCAGGCATGGCGGCCAGACGAGCGATGCGAAGCTGAGCAGAAGAACTCATTGTCAGGGTTCGAGGTCCAAGTTTCGAGGTTCGTGGAGTGGGTATTCGACGCTGACCAAGAAAAGGCCGGTGGGCGGAGCGGTTGGTCCTGCAGCCGAGCGGTCGCGGGCGGCAAGCAAGCCTGGGATTGAGTCTGGATCGAGTCGGTCTGCGCCGCACTGCACGAAGGTGCCTACCAAGTTCCGAACCATGTGGTGAAGAAACCCAGTGGCGGTGACGCGGTAGACGAACAGCGCACCATCGATATGCCAGGCCGAGTGGGTAATCGTGCGGATCGGCGGAGGCGTCGCTTCGTTTTGATCCGGGTTAGACGCGAGCTCGGAGCGCGTAGTCAGGTCGGGATCGGACGCTGCGAACGAGGTAAAGTCGTGCGTCCCCACGACATGAGCGGCGGCGCGGTTCAGCAGTTCGAGCGTTAGCGGCCACGGGCAGGGCCACACAAATGGGGCAAGCATAGGCGGGCAAATGCTATCAGCTTCGAGGTTTGGCCTGCGCAGCGGGAAAATCCGATATTCGTATGTTTTGCGGAGGGCGCAATGCCGGGCGTGAAAGTCCGCAGGGACATTCTCGGCGGAGAGGACGCGAATACTGGCGGGCAGGCAGCGGTTGAGGGCGCTGTGCAGGCGCGGGGCCGGAATCGGTGCGGTAAGCGCAAACGAGGCAACCTGGCCGTGAGCATGGACTCCGGCATCGGTGCGACCGGAGCCCTGCGGCAGCACGCGCTCGCCCACGGTGCGGAAGATGGCGTCCGAAAGCATACCCTGCACGGTCGCCAGGCCGGGCTGGATCTGCCAGCCGTGGAAGGGGGTACCGTCGTAGCTGAGGACGAGCTTCCAGTGAGTCATGCTTTGCTTTGCACGGTATCACGCGGAGGCGAGAGGGAAGTCATCGGCATAGGCGGCCAGCTCGTGCCCCGGGACTCATGGCGAAGAGTTTAGGTTGGTATACTTGGGACATTCCGAGAGGCCGGAGTAGCGGGACCAGCGATTTCCGCCCCGATCCCTGGAACGAAGGCGCCTTAGTTTTCGTAGCAGTGTGTGCGGCGATGCGCGCCGCCGGAGAATAGGGGGCCGAAGGCTTTCTTTATCCCCGGCGTTTATGAATCGCTCAAGTGCTGAAACACGTCTTAATACAACCATTCAGTATCAAACGTGCGGTATTCGAAGGACTCAATCGGAGTGTGCAAGGTTTGTGCGTTCCGCGGAAGTGCTGGAGACGAAACAAGTGAAACTAAAGGAAATGCAGGCGACAGCGGCGATTGCGCTGCTCTTGATTCAGCTATTGACGACCGGAGCTTCGCAGCCGATGATGGCGCAGGTTCCCGGGGTAGTGCAGCAAACCAGCCCAACGCAACCCAGCACGCAGCCGGTGACAGGAGCGGACCAGAACAATCTTCCGCCCACCCCGGCCCCCAAGCCGACGGAGCCGTTGTACCTGCGTGATACCGCGAAGGACTACACCCATCTGCACGGCATTTTGCCGAATCCGCTGCGGTTGTACGCGCCGACCGATGTGCCTCTACCCCGGCTGGGGAATACGCCGCGGCTGGATTCGCTGCTGCGGGATGGCAAGATCTACCTCAGCCTGTCGGATGCGGTGATGCTGGCACTGGAAAACAACTTCGACATCGCGATCGCTCGCATCAATCTGGACATCGCCGACACCGACATTCTTCGTGCCAAGGCGGGCTCCGGCTTGCGCGGCGTTTCGACCGGTGTGGTGACGACCACGCTGGGCGGCTCGGGCAGCACCGTGACAGGCGGGGGCGGGCCGGGCGGCACGTCCAGCGGCTCAGGCGGGGGCGGCACTGGAAACGGCGGCCTGGTGCTCAGCACCAACGGCGGCGGACCGGCGCCTGAAAACCTCGATCCAGTGCTGACCGGCAATCTGGAGTACGAGGCGACCACCACTCCTTCAACCAGCGCTTTTACCGGCACGACTCCAGTTCGTTCGAGCACTGCGACGTTCAATTTTGGCTACCAGCAGGGATTCTTGACAGGCACGAACCTTGCGGTCACCTTCAACAACAGCCGCGGCACGACGACCAATCCCTTCAACACCTACAGTCCACTTGTAAACAGCACGTTCCGTGCGACAGCGACCCAGCATCTGCTGCAGGGGTTTGGCTGGGGAATCAATGGCCGCTTCATCGTGCAGGCCAAGAACGACCGCAGAATTACCGACGCGGCCTTCCGCCAGCAACTGCTCTACACCGTCAACCAGGTGGAGAACATTTACTGGGGTCTCGTCAGCGCCTACGAGGACGAGCAGGCCAAGGAGCGCGCTCTGGCGCAGTCGACGCAGTTGACCTCAGACAACCGGCGGCAGTTGCAGATTGGCACCCTCGCTCCTCTTGACGTGGTCAACTCCGACTCGGCAGTGGCAACCGACAGACAGGCCCTGGTGGCATCGCAATCCAACCTGGAGTATCAGCAACTGATCATGAAGCAGGCGATTGCGCGCAACCTGGAAGATCCCGCGCTGACCAATGCGCCAGTGGTTCCCACCGACCGCGTGGGCCTAGGCCGCCTCCCCGAAGAGGACATGAAGGTCGAGGAACTGGTGCAGCAGGCCTACATCAACAATCCGCAGATCGAACAGGCTGTTCTCAACATGAAGAACAACGAGATCACCATCAAGGCGGAGAAGAACGGGCTTCTACCGACGGTGGATGCGTATGCGTTTTATGGGGGCAGCGCGGTCAGCGGATCGCAGAGTTCCAGCCTGAACTGCACGGGCTTCGGCGCAACTTGCCCGTACCCCACGATTGGCTACACTACGGCGTTCGGGAATCTGTTTAACAACAACTCGCCGGATAAGGGCGTCGGCGTCAGTATCACGATCCCGCTGCGCAACCGCGTTGCCCAGGCGGACCAGGCGCGTTCGCAGATGGAGTACCGCCAGGTCCAGATGCGTCTGCAGCAGCTCTACACGCAGATCCGGATACAAGTTATCAACGCGCAGTACGCGCTGACCAACGACCGTGCGCAGGTGAGCGCGGCGCAGGCCACCCGCGAGTTCGGCGCGCAGTCGCTGGACGCCGAGCAGAAGAAGTACAAGCTCGGCGCTTCCACCTCGGCGCTGGTGCTGCAACAGCAAAGAACCCTGGCGAACTCGGAAAATGGGCTGATCTCGGCCACCGCCGCGTATGCCAAGGACCGTGCTGCGCTGCTGCAGTTGCTGTCGAATACGCTGGACCGCTACGGCATCAGCATTACCGATGCGGCGTCGGGCAATATGTCCGCCGCGCCGGCGATTCCAGGGCTGACCGCCCCCACGCCGCCGGCTCCGCCGAAACCCATCTCGGTCGGCCCCGCTCCGGCTCAATAAACTTCCCGCAGCCGCACGTCCGGGACCCGCATCTGTCTGCATAGATGCGGGTTTTGCATCTCCTGACCCACACGGTTGCTGGGATGGAACTTCGGTTGTATTGGCGTTCGCCCCACCACGGCTAGACTGGATAAAGTACCAGGAATGTGTACTTCGCAGGGGACCCCGGGGAGTTGTAGATCGCATGGAACAGACGTGGAGCAGCAGTCATACACCAAGCGTGGAGCAGGAAGATAGTGCGAACGACATGGCAGAGCGAAGGATCAATGCGCTGGGCAGTGCAGCCTCTGCCTATCTGCGCGCTGCGAAGCAGCAGCCGGTGGACTGGATGGAGTGGGGCCAGGCGGCGTTCGATCGCGCCGTAGAAGAAGACAAGCCGATCCTGCTGGATATTGGAGCGGTGTGGTGTCACTGGTGCCACGTAATGGATCGCGAGTCGTATGAAGATGCTGCGACGGCGCTCATCATCAATGAAAATTTTATTGCTGTGAAGGTGGACCGCGACGAGCGGCCCGACGTGGACACGCGATACCAGGCTGCCGTGTCGGCGATCAGCGGGCAAGGTGGATGGCCGCTGACGGCGTTTCTCAATCCCCAGGGCAAGCCGTATTACGGCGGCACATATTTTCCGCCGGAGGACAGGCACGGACGGCCCAGCTTCCAGCGCGTTTTGCTGACCATGGCAGAGGCTTTTGAGACTCGCCGCGAAGAAGTCGACGAGTCCGCCGCCAGCGTAATGGATGCGATCGAGCTGAATGAGTCTTTCTCTGGACGCGCCGGCAACCCCGGCCCCGAGTTGGTCGAAAAGATGGTGCTGTCCGCGCTACAGAGCGTGGACATGCGGCATGGCGGATTCGGCGGGCAGCCGAAGTTCCCCCACTCCGCCGCACTGGATCTGCTGACCGATGTGGCCTCGCGCGCCGCGACCACAACGATAAAGCTCAACGGCCAAGGCACGTTGACGATTCCCGAAGCGGCCCGTCGCGCCGTGCTGACTACCCTGGACAAGATGGCGAAGGGCGGCATCTACGATCACCTCGCGGGCGGATTCCATCGCTACTCGGTGGACGAAAACTGGATCGTGCCGCACTTCGAAAAACTGGCGTACGACAACAGTGAGCTGCTGAAAAATTACGTCCACGCATTCCTGACATTTGGCGATCAGGAGTTCGCGCGTATAGCCGTCGACATCGTTCGCTGGATGGACGAGTGGCTGAGCGATCGCGAGCTGGGCGGCTTTTACGCCTCGCAGGACGCCGATTTTTCGCTCGAGGACGACGGCGATTTCTTTACCTGGACGCGCGATGAAGCAGCCGACGTGCTGACCGCCGGAGAGTTGAATGTCGCTGCCGCATACTTCGACATCGGCGAGATCGGAGACATGCAGCACAACGTCGCGAAGAACGTCCTGCATGTGAAGCGAGGGCTCGATGCAGTCGCACGCAAGGCCGGCACCGGGATCGACGAGGCGCGGTCGCTGCTGGATTCTGCCAGGCGCAAGCTGTATGCGGCGCGGCTGCGGCGGCCCACGCCCTATATCGACAAAACCATGTACGTAGCGTGGAACGCGATGTGCATCTCGGCTTACCTGGAAGCGGCGCGGGCGCTGAACCTGCCGCAGGCGCGCACCTTCGCGCTGAAGTCGTTGGACCGCGTGCTGGCGTCGGCATGGGATGCGCAGCGTGGGCTGGCGCACGTTGTGGCCTATGGTGAGGGCGGGGTCGCTGCCGAGCGCGTGGCGGGAGTGCTGGATGACTACGTCTTCCTCGGCCATGCTGCGCTCGATGCGTGGGAGTCCACCGGCGAGCTGCGCTACTACACCGCTGCGGCAGAGCTGATGGACAGTACGCTGGACCACTTCTACGACGCTGATGGCGGAGCATTCTTCGATACGGAAAAGTCTCGCCCCGGCGAGCGCAGGCTGGGCGCGCTGGCTGCGCGACGCAAGCCTCTGCAGGACTCGCCAACACCCGCGGGAAATCCGATGGCGGCGATGCTTCTAATGCGATTGGGCGAACTGAATGGCCGGCTGGACTACGCCGAGAAGGCGCAGCAGACGCTGGAGACCTTCGCCGGCGTGGTCGAACATTTCGGGCTGTATGCGGCAACGTATGCGCTTGCGCTGCAGCGGATGGTGCGCGAGCCGATCCAGGTATGCGTGGTCGGCGACGACAGCAGCGCCGTAGCACTCGAGCGTGCCGCGCTGTCCCGCTTCGCCGTGAACAAATGTGTGGCGCGTTTCGACCAGGTGCGCTCTGGAACCATGCCTCCGGTGCTCGAAAGAACGCTGCCCCGTGTGCCTGGGTTCGGAGTCAGCTTCGCCGTGGTGTGCAGCGGGCATACATGCAAGCCGCCCGTCACCACTCCTGAAGCGCTGGTGGAAGCCCTGGGGCGCTCCCTCTAGCGTTCCCGTAAGAATCCTCCCCCGCGCTGAAAATTAAGCCCTGCTTGAGGGCACACCTTCAGCCTCCACCGAGAACGCCCGCCTTGCTTAAGTCACACCTTCAGCCTCCACCGAGAACTCCCCTCGTTATGGGACGGATTTATCCGTGCCGTAAGCGGCTTATTGCAAACCGGCTTCAGCCGCTGAGGTCACTCTCTTCGAACCAACGGCTCCCAGAACATTTTGATCTCACGCGCTGGTCAGCGTTTGCTGGGCCGGCGGCGCCGTGGGTTCGGCGCGTTTCATCAGCAGCATGTTTGCAGGGTCGGTGCCAAGTGGGATGGAGTTCGTCTCGAAGTTCTGCAGGATGCGGCGGCGCAGTTCGCGCAGCACTGCGTCCTTCTGGTTGACGCGGACGCGCATGGTGACGGGGTAGGTACACACGCGGCCGGAGATGGCGTCGACGCCAGGTACATCCGGATCCGCGACGGCGACGCCCTTGAACGCGGGATCGTTGCGCACACCGAGCGCCGTTTCGCGCAGAACTTTCAGCACCAGGTCAGGATCGGCAGACGCATCGACGGTGAGCGAAAGCGTTGCTACGGAAAAGTCGCGCGACAGATTGGAGACCGTCGCGATCTGCGAGTTGGGGATGAAGTAAACTGTGCCGTCCCCGTCGCGCAGGGTGGTCATGCGCAAGGTCAGGTCTTCGACAGTGCCGGTCAGCGCGGCAATTTTCACCGTATCGCCCACGTTGAACTGGTTTTCGATCAAAATAAAAATGCCGTTGATGATGTCTTTGAACAGGGACTGCGCACCAAGTCCAACGCCAACTCCCACCAGGCCGGCGGACGCAAGCAGCGACGTGGCTGGTATGTTGAAGACCTTGAGGATATCCAGCAGCACCATGAAGCCGATAATCCCGTAGGCCGTAGCGCGAGCTATCGACGCGAGAGTGCGCAATTCCGCGGCTCGTTCGGGGCTGGTGCTGTGGCTATCGGCCAGCCGGCGCATGCGATTCACAAAAAAGCTGATAATCCGCATCAGGAGGAACGCGACCAGTAGAATCACCGCGATACGGGGAAGATCCTGGCGGACGAATGCGAGAGCGTCGTGGTGCCAGTCGTGGACGACATCGGCAAAGCTGCTGTCGTCTTGCGCTACGTCCGTCGGAAGGAACATGATGGTTGCATCTCCAATATTGGTTCGGCCTCGAATTTTGGGGCGCACGACAAGTATCTCCCGGCCAGGGTTGGTTGGATGCGGAGAATCATCGTTCGACTGGCCGGACGGGCATAGGTACGGAGTTCAAAGTGGGCGACGAGGGAGGGTGAGATGAGAGTCTTGCGAAGCATGCGGATTTTGACAGTGGCAACCGGTTTGACGTTGGCTCTGAGCAGCACGAGTTGGGCTCAATCGAATAATGGGAAGGGAAACGATCCATACGCCAGCAAGGGTGCAGGGCCGCTCAGTGGGCAAAGCACCTCAAACGTGCATGGAAACCAGACGCAGATTCCCATCATCCCCTCGGTTGTGCCCCCCGGTATGGAGACCTCACCGAAGATGGAGCAGGACCAGGCGAAGTTCCGCAATATCGATCGGCAGAAGCAACTTGTGCTGGATACGCAGAAGCTACTGGCGCTGGCAGCCGAGTTGAAGGAAGAAGTGGACAAATCGAATAAAGACACTCTGTCGCTCGATGTAGTTCGCAAGGCGGAAGAGATCGAGAAGCTCGCCCACAGCGTAAAAGAGAAGATGAAGGGCATCTGAGCAGGATTGGCAGCGGGTTTTCAGCTTGCGGTTTTTCCAGCTCTTTGACGCCTGCCAAGAATGCGTTGGATTACCTTTGTCCTGTTACTCGCGTAAACTGGCTCGCGGGATCAACGCACGTGCGCGAGGGAGTGGATATGCCGAAGTACGGATGGATGCTTGCGATGATATTTGGATGTTCTGTGGCGATGGCCCAGGACGGCGGGATTACCGTGTGGCCGAAGGGCGTTCCGCCCGCAGGCACTAAGGTCCTCAACTTCGGCGACCACATCATGCAGATCGGCCACCGCGAGGTCGACGGGCGTGTCGAGGTCCATCAGAAGGTCTCCGATGTACTCATCATCCAGTCAGGCGCAGCAACCCTCCACACCGGTGGTGAAGTCGTTGATCCGGTCACCACTGCGCCCAACGAGATTCAAGGCGCCAGTATCAAAGGCGGCGTCAAGCGCGATCTCTTGCCCGGCGATGTCATCGAAATCCCCGCAGGCGTGCCCCATCAGTTCTTCGTCCCGGCAGGCGGCCAGATCACTTATCTGGCGCTGAAGGTGGTAAAGCCATAGCTGCCTGCGGCTTCATCAACTCGCGCGTCAGGTAGACGTACATCTCCGCGCGCGTGCGTGCCTCCTGTGCCAGGTTCGCCCCTGCGCCGTGGCCGCCTTCGACGATTTCGTCGTAGTAAAACGGATCGCCGAACTCCTCCATCTTCGCCGCAAACTTCCGCGCATGCTGCGGACCAACGCGGTCGTCCTTGGTCGTCGTAAAAATCAGCGGCGTCGGATACTTAACCCCCGGCTTCAACTGGTTATATGGGCTGATACCCGCAAGAAACGCCTTCTGCTCGGGAATCGACACTGAGCCGTATTCCCCCACCCACGACGCCCCCGCCGCGATCTGTTCAAAGCGCAGCATATCCAACAGCGGCACCTGGATAATAATCGCGCCGAACAGGTCCGGATGTTGCGTCATCTCCACGCCCATCAGCAGTCCGCCGTTCGACCCGCCCACAATCCCCAGCCGTTTGCTGGACGTAATCTTCCTGGCGATCAGGTCCTCCGCCACGCTGGCAAAGTCGTCATAGATCACCTGCCGCTTCGTCTTCAAGCCTGCCTCGTGCCATGCCGGCCCAAACTCGCCGCCGCCGCGAATATTCGCAACCACGTACACGCCGCCGTGCTCCAGCCAAAGCTTGCCGGCATATCCCAGATAGGTCGGCGTACTGGAAGCCTGAAAGCCGCCATACGCAGTCAGCACCGTAGGATTGCTGCCGTCGTACTTTAGAGCCTTCGAGTGCACGATGAAGTATGGAATCTTCGTCCCGTCCTTCGCCGTCGCGTCAAGCTGCTCCACCATATCGCCGGAGGCGTCGAAGTGCGCCGGATCGCTGTGCGCCACCTTCAGCGTCATCGCCGCGGCATCGCCTGCATACACCGAAGCCGGCGTAAGAAAGCCCGTAATCGACAGGAAGAACGTGTCGTCCGTAGCGCTAGCATCGGTCAGGTCGACCGAAACGTTCGCCGGCACGGGCAGCCCTTTGCGTGTCCAGCCGGTGGCCGTCGGAGTGTACACATAAGCGCGCCCCTGCACGTGGTCCAGCGTCGTCAGCAGCAGGTGATTGCGCGTGTAGGCTGTACCGTCGCCTCCGTTAGCATCCTTCACCATAAACTCCTGGCTCGTCGGCTCGAACACCACCGACGGCTTCAAATGCGCGGGATCCGCCAGCACCTCCTTCAAATTCATCGAGAGCAGTGAGCCCTGCCGGAAAGTCTTCGTCTGCCCTGCAGGTGTCCAGTCCTCGTCAATATCCAGCAGCACGCGGCCATCCAACACTCCGGAGAACTGGCTCTTGCCCGGAACCATCAGGCGCTTCGGACCCGCAGGCGTCAGGATCTCAACCTCTCTCGCAAAGAAATCGACGGCGCGCTCGAAGGTGACCAGCGTGTCGCCTTGCGCATCCTGCAGCACGCCCGCCGACGCTTCGATGTCTGACTCCTGCCCGCGGAAAACTTCCTTCGCCGACTCCAGCGGCGTGCCCCGCTTCCACTCCTTCACCACAAACGGGTACCCAGACTTGGTCATCGTCCCCGGACCCCAGTCGCGCGCCACGTAAAGCGTGTTCGCGTCCGCCCACGCCGCATCCTGTTTCGAGTGCGGCAGCACAAATCCATTGGCCACAAATTTGCCCGTCTTCAGGTCGAACTCGCGCAGCGTCTGCGCATCCTCGCCGCCCGCGGAAAGCGCAACCATGCAAAGATGGTCGCCGGGAAACAGGCAGTGAATGTCCTTTGCCACCCAACTCGTGTTGTCCTGCTTCGACAGCGCGTCGTAGTCGATCACCGTCTGCCAATGCGGATCGTGGTTTAGATAGTCCGCGAACGTGGTCTTGCGCCAAATCCCATGCAGGTGCTCCGCATCGTGCCACAGGTTATAAACGTCGCTACCGTGCTGGTCGGGATACGGCAGCCGGCTGGGATCCTCGGCCACCTTCAGCGCCTCCGCCATGTAGGGCGCAAAGTTCGGATCGGCCTCCATGATCTTCGCCGTGCTCGCATCATGCTCCTTCACCCACGCCATCGCCTTCGGGCTGGAGACGTCCTCTAGGTAGAGATACTTGTCGGGCGGATCGGTGGAGGCAGCTTGCTGGCCGTGCAGCGAAACGGTGGCATTCCAAGCGGCAAAAACAAGGGCAGTGGCGAGCAGCGTGCTACTCCGCATCGAATCTCCTGGGCATCGTAAGGGTAAAAGGTTATGCCTGATGTTCACTCTGGCGGGTGTCGTTGTCAACGACCGGCCTTCTCCGGTCATACACTCGCAGCGATCGCCGTCACACCGGTCTTCGAAGGTTGGGGGTAGAATCTTGACGGGCGGCAGGAAATCGCCAACGAGGAAAAAGCATGGCGCGACGCAACGGATCGAGCGTTGAAGTGCGGAAACAGGGGTCTGCAGACGCCGGCAACAGAGTGGCGGTCGCGCCCGAGAATGCCGCAGCCAAATCATCCGCAGTCACCAAGATGACGCGCGAGCAGTTGGTCGAGTTCTACCGCCTGATGTACCTCTCGCGGCGCACCGACGATCGCGAGATCGTGCTCAAACGCCAGCAGAAAATCTTCTTCCAGATATCCTGCGCCGGACATGAAGCCCTCCTCGTCGCCGCAGGCATGGCGCTCAAGCCCGGCTACGACTGGTTCTTCCCCTACTACCGCGACCGCGCACTCTGTCTCACCCTCGGCAACACCGTGGAGGAGCAGTTTCTCCAGGCCGTTGGCGCCGCGGACGACACCGCCAGCGGTGGCCGCCAGATGCCGTCGCACTGGTCCAACAACAAACTACACATCGTCACGCCCAGTTCAGCAACCGCGACACAATGTCTGCACGCCGTCGGATGCGCCGAGGCAGGCCGCTACTACACGCGCCATCCCGAGGCCGCCGGTCCCAAACCTGAAGGCGGCTGGAACGACTACCGCGACTTCAATGACGTCGCATTCCACAGCGATGAAGTCGTCTACGTCTCCATTGGCGAAGGATCGACCAGCCAGGGCGAGTTCTGGGAATCGCTCAACTCCGCCAGCAATGGCAAACTTCCCGTGGTGTACGTCGTCGAAGACAATGAATACGCCATCTCCACGCCGGTCGAGGTCAATACCCCCGGCGGCAACATCTCGCGTCTGATCGCGAACTTCCCCAACTTCCACTTTGCCGAAATCGACGGCACCGATCCGCAGGCCTGCTACGCGGCCATGGTGGAAGCGGTCGCCTACGCGCGCTCAGGCCGAGGCCCGGCTCTGGTTCATGGACACGTAGTTCGCCCCTACTCGCACTCCCTTTCGGACGACGAGCGCC
>JALYIG010000451.1 GCA_030775885.1 Acidobacteriota bacterium
TGTCCGCACAGGACGCGAGGTAAGTGACCAGCCAGGTTGGGCGTCAGATCGTGCGCCATTTCTGCTGGAAACAAATCTTCCCGGTTTCTTCTGTGTGGGCGACGTTCGCTACAACTCAATCAAGCGCGTGTCCAGCAGCGTAGGGGAAGGCAGCATGGCCGTTGCTTTCGTGCATCAGTATCTCAAGTGCAGCTCAAACTGATCACTCCTGGCGTAGCTACCGTTCACGAACGAACGCGCGTTCGCCACCGTCCGCCAGAAGAAGGCAGAGGATGCGAGGTATTGCTTTTCGCCGGCTGATAGTGGCGGCTAAAGATGATGATCTTCAGATCGGCATGTTGGCATGAAGCCCGTCGAGATTCGCGTAGGTCTCCGAACCGGAGGGGCGAGTTAAACCAGACCCGCTTAGTGTCTGGTTTTGATCAGACGGTAGCGAGAGTCCAGTCCTATGATGTCTTACGTGGGGTAACCAGATGCCCTATGTGTCCCATAGGAGGGACTATGTTAGGTATGGGTCTTGTAGGAACAATTATCGTCATCGTGTTGATTGTATGGCTCGTACGTCGCTGAAGAAGACCGGGCGGAAACTCTGAGATTCAAGCTGCCACAAGAAACCAGCTCACTCGACACGTCCACATCCTGGAGATGAATGGCGACAGCTATCGCCTCAAGCAGAGCAGGCACAGTCGTCCGCTGACCGCCACTCCTGCAAAATATGCACTCCGGCGCAACGCGCCCGGGGGGAAAAATCCACCATCAGGGCACGTATTATCCGGGCCAGCAACCCGCCATCATCGATCAGGAGCTTCCCAGGACTTTCTTTCGCACATGCTGGGAAGCTCGCGACCCACCGTATCGATTGCGGCGGCCACGCTGAACGACCCGGTCGAACTGCGTTATGAAGAAGGACCGTAGGCTTTCTATCGTGTCCGGAAACGACATCTGCTCAAGATCGGGATGCAAGCAGTAATTTGCTTCCGTTTGCATGGCTCTGTGTATTTTCGCCTTTTCATCGCTTATCCTAAGGAATGGGCGAAATGAGACGTGCAACGGCTCGGGAGGAAGAATCGAGGATGGGCGAGCGATTTGCTTCCACAATCGCAATCTGCGCTTCGATAATCGCAGCCGTGCGACTCGCCAGGGACGAAAACATATCCAGACCGTCTCCGCGTCTCGCCTCCGTCGTAGCTGACAGTGTGACCCTAGCTCGGACCATTCTCCAAAAGGTTCTGCGCCGATCGTCAAAGGTCGAAATCCTTAGGGTGACTGCACCGGGTTCACCAGCCCTCAATCGGATCGCGTTGTTAGAATAAGCCATTCTTGGAGACTCTCTATGGCGCGTGGCGTACTTTGCATCATGCTGCTAATTGGATTTCACGGTTGCTTGTCGCTAGGCCAAACGACCAAATCCGCCAAGCCAAAATCTCCATTGACCAACGATCAAACCGAGATGCGTTTGCAGACGCGCCTTGAGTATTTCCCGCACGATGCTCAGGCCCATAAACAACTTTCGGACCTATTAATAAAACGGAACGCTGCGAGAGCATTTGTGGAGTCTGAGGCTAGTTGGCTCAAGGACAACCCAAGTGACTATGAATCCGAGATCATGATGCGATCGTGGGCAACGGCCTCACTCGATGACCCAGATTTTGCGCTCGCGGTAGACAAAATCATGCTCACAAAAAACAAGCGTGAGGATGACGAAACGGACTACGATTTCCTAGCCGACAGATATGCATTCACGCTATTGGATCGTGGGCGAAACGATGAGGCTATTGCGCTCTTGCTGAAATCCGCGGAGCTCGCCCCTGATGCAGACGCAGTGTGGGCAAATCTTGGAAGTGCTTATGAGCGGATCGGCGAGTATCAAAAGGCGATCCCGTACTTGCGTAAGGCTCTCGACCTCCGAAACAGTTCGGAGATGACCCACGCTGAATTATCAAAAAGCCTACTCCAGGTTGGAGACATTGATGAAAGCGAAACAGAGATACGAGTCGCTCTCAGCGTAGAGAGTTCAGAGCCAACCGATGATTTCCATCGGATGCTGAAAAACATCAACAAAGCGACAAAGTCTGATGCCACTGCAAGCGGATTTCATGTTCAACTGGCGAAGATTTATGCCGCCGAGAAAAAGTTCGATCTGGCAATGGGTGAGGTAAATGCAGCGGAGGCGGCAAACTCCAACGATATTTCTCTCGGATACCTCAAAGCACAGATTTGGGACGCGGCTCACGATCCCGCGCGCGCGGCAACAGTACGAAAGGAAGTAAGTGATACGATCCACGCTGAGTTTGCGAAAGAAGCCAAAAATAGAAAAACAGATGATGTCTTTTCCAATCTGGCATTTCCCGAGGCGGTAATGTTCATGGAGAACGACCCTCACGAGCCGGGGTCATTCGATGGTCCGTATGAAGCAATTCTGCTTCTCGGTCCTTTTGATGGCACCGGCAAGTTGAAACCGATGGACAAACTTATATTGGGCTTGGCGTATTGCGAAAAGCACAACAACGCAGAATGCCGCCGTCTTTGTCAGGAGTCCATGCGCGACAATCCCAAGTTCAATACAGCCAAGAAACAAATATCTCCCCCGTCGCGCGCCCGACTTCCGATTGCCATAGTGGAGTTAATAGGTCCCATCGCATTAGCTGGATAAACGAGGATACCTGGTCCGCTGTCATCCTCGACATAGACGCTCGGGCCTGGAATGGCAGTTGGAGTTGTGGCAGTTGGAGTTGTGGCGGCGGAGTTGTAGCAGTTGGAGTTGTCGGCGGCGGAGTTGCTAAATTTGTAGGCACCGTAGGCGGCGCTGTCGCAGTGGCCGTCAGCGAGGCCACTGCACATCCCGTAATCGCAGCGGTGACGCAACACCCAAGAGTGGCACAGCAGAGGCGATCGATAATCCTCATATTGACTCCTTAGAGAAGGTGCACGACTGAGTGTGGACATATGCGGAACAATGCTTTCCGAGGAACTAGTAGGTAAACTGCCAGCTTCACCGAAACCGAAGCTTTTCTGATTGGCGAAATGATCGGGACATGCAATCTATCAATTAACAGTGACCGAATTACCGTAATCAGGAACTGCTGGAATGCTGTCGGTGAAAATCTCCACGGGCTGCCGCCTGCGTCTTTCATCCCCGTCGTCTTTAATCTCGATAGTGACGTGATTATTTTGATTGAGAGATGGGTTTCCTGACGGCAGGGACCGACCGCCGATCCCGGTCAGATCCGAAGTGTTGTTACCAAGCATCCGGCAATCCCATAGCTGGACGTTGACCGTATTATTGCTTCCGCCTCCGCCGCTAGGCGAAGCGTTTTCGCCTCCCAGTACAACTAGTCCACCGTGATCGAACGCCGTTGCACCGGTGTTATCGATGAATTCGTCGCCATGCGCCTCGAAATTGATGGTATTGCCATCGGCTCTCTTGGTCCCTCCCGTCAGTCCGCCAGCGATGATGGTGCCGGCTCCGTTGCCGTAAAACCGATTTCGGGACGAAACAACATTTACCGTCGATGCGATTGCTGTGTTGTCGACGATGAGGCGGCCCGTCGCCTGTCCCCACGAACGATTGCCCGACATCCAGACATTGACCGTGCTGCCCGTAGCTCCCGCAAAGTTTCCCATGCGGACGCCTTCCGATATACCGAAGTCATTGTCGAAAAAGTAACAGTCGACTATATCGGCCTCTATAGTCTGGCCCGAGGTTTGAGGTCCGAAGTTTAGAATATTCAATCCACGAGTTGATCCGGTCGAGGCGACATGTTCCACCCGGATAAACGTCGTCCCGGGATCGAGCGGTTGAAGGCCCGAGTCGATGTTCGCCTGCGCAAAAATGGCGTCACGAACCGTGAGCCACTCAACCGCGTTATGGCCGAGCCCAATCCTTACGGCTGCATTTGGGCCGGTAGCTACACCATTCACGGTTGCAGGAAACGAGCTCGCCGGAAGGTTGTGCGCGCTGATGACGACCGCATCTCGGTCGCCTCTGACCCCTACCAAGGACATATCAGGCTGGAGCTCGATCCGTCCTCCCTTGAGACGCGGTACATTATTAGGATCACTGCCCGAAAGCATGTAAGTCCCACGGGCAAGTACGAGAGTTGTGCCGGCGTTTGCCGAATTGTTAACAGCGCTGTAAAGCTCTTCAACGTTCGTGATGTATTTCCGTATGCCCCTTGGCTCTCGTTGTTCATGTGCATCATTCGGAGACCAGTCAGCATCGTCAGCGTCACGCTGGTCCCTCTCGTAGCGGGAGTCGCGATCGAAGGCTTGCCGAATATCGGCGCGAACGACTGTTTGAGCCCACGCTGGAAATGTGAGCAATGCAAATAATGTTGCGCAAATTATTGTGGTAAACGCGGATTTCATGAACATCTCCTTTTTTGAATAAAGTTTGTGAAACAGAAAAGAACCTTTGCCCGAAAATCCCGCAACTGACTTGCACGGACTTTTTCTAGTGCACAGCGATTCCTCCGGCGTTCTCCCCCCATGCGCTAGAGGAGATAACGTTCGACGGCGTCACGCTGCCGGCGGCGTCTGGGGGAAACTCGAAGACGGCTCCTATATTGAAAGCAAGCGATGCGCTAACGTAGATGGTTCCGGTCGCATCTACCGCAATGCCCGTTCCGTCGTAAGCGGGGGTCATGCCGGGGGTTGTCACATAGCGCAACGGTGGCACGTCGCCGTTGGCGGCCGAGCTAAATTCGAGTACGCGAAAGTTATTGAACCCGTCGGTTTGATCGATCACGCAGAGGACGTACAGTTTGCCATCGGCATCGACTGCCACGGCGCCGTAGTCATAAGCGTATGCAGAACGTATCTGCGTCTGAGGTCCACCGATAACTCTTGCCGGAGCGGCTGCGCCGGTGGCAGTCGGCCCGAAGACTGAGATTGTGCCGTGAGCTCGTACGTACAGATTGTCTGAGCTATCGACCGCAATGGAGTTCGGTTGGTTCAATAGGATATAGCGGACAGGAGCATCGTCGTTCGCCGCCGTGGGACTGAAGACCGCAACGCCCGAGCCGTCGGCTACAAATATCTCTCCCGCCTTGCTCACCGTCATGTCATAGACGCTAGTCAGGTGTGGATGCAATGATCGCAGAGGCTTGCCTGTGGCAACCGCACCGGGTGAGTAGACGTCGATGCCTGGCGAGCAGTTAGAGATCACCGCAAAGAAACAACTCACAACGTAGAGATTTCCTGCGGTATCCACCGCCGCGAGCCAACCGGGAATCTCGAGGTACGGTGTGCTGAGACCGCTCGCCGTCCCGTCAAAAACCAACACGGACGCCGGGTCACGGCTATATTGCGAAACAAAGATACTAGTCGGCGGTGGTGTCGGAAAAGTCGCCGGTGGTGTCGGAAGAGTCGGCGGTGGTGACGGAACACTCGGCGGTGGTGACGGAGCTGTGGTTCCCGTCGACGTCGCCGACGGAGGTTTGCTGGGACTTACACTGCACCCTGCGAGCAGTACAAGCCCGCAGAAGCAAAAAATAGTCCGGCTTGAATCGTGGCGTCTCATCTTGCCGCTCCTTATTTGAGTTCCGCTTCAGACTTGCGTTTGTTGGCTCAATCACAGCGGCCGAATTGAGTATTCTGGAAAGGTGGGTGTGCGGTCGGTGAAATACTTCGAGGTGAAGAGGAGGCCCGGCTGCCGCACAAACCCTTCCTGTCGAGTACAGACGAAGTCGTATCGTGTCAGCTCTCGAATGCTGAGAGTGCCTACATACAGCGCGGCCATAGTGGCGTCGCTGCGAGTTCTGTCCGCGCTGCCGAGAAACCCAACGTGTTCCGCAGGGATTCCCGGTTAAACGCCTGCTACGGGAGAGTAATGCGGACTATCTGCCCGGCTCCAGCGGGCGCTGCGCCAAAGTTGGAGACATAAAGGTAGCCATCGGGACCGAACGTCATTCCCGTCGGCACTGAGAGCCCTGTCGCGACGTCTTCTATTTCGCCGGCCCGGTTTAAGCGCACTACCTTTCCAGCTCCAAGCGTCGGAAAACCGGGCGCCGCGGAAAGTTCCAATGCGTACAGCAGGCCGTCCGGACCGAAGGCAACAGCAACCACGGTGGTGAAACCGGCCCTGGTTCCAGTAACGCACAGCCGTTCCCTCTCATTGGAATAGGCGAAGCCCGAGACGAGCGGCCACTCGCATTCCTCCCGCGAGAGTATGTCAATTTTTTCCGATTCGGGCGTGATCGGAAATAACCCAAGGTTTCCCACGTAAAACTTGTCACCTTTGGCAGCGATCGATGTGGGAACGATATGGCCTTCTGCCTCTGAGATATCGATTTCCTCTCTGATCTCGCCATCCTCGGAGATGGACAAGATCTGGCCGTGGTTCGGCTCGACGGTGTAGAGGCGCTCACCATGCGCGATCAGGCTGTAAAACGTACCATCGGGTTCAAAATCGCTGGCTTTTGTGTACTTCGCCGGATGCTTCATCAGGAAGTGGCTCAGATTCGCCAGGATCTTCCAATCTCCTGTATTTGTGTTCACTTTGACAATTGCATTGGGAACCCAGGCATTTCCATGAGAACAACCGGCGCCCGCCAGCACGGCATACAGCTTACCTTCGAGGAAGGCGACGTCCGCCACGCCTTGCGTGTCCCCTACTCCATTGAGGGCAGAGGGAAAGCCGGACGCCACGGTGGTCACGTTGCCGAATCGATCGATCTTCGAAATTCGGGATGTATAACCCGCAATCGAGGGTCCAACCGGCGGTGGAACCTGGGGGCATAGCCCGACCGTCGAATTGGTTCCCGCAGTCCCCGCCTCCGCCACGTACAGGAGGCCGTCAGGGCCGAACTTCAGGCCGCGAGGAGCTTGCAGGTGGGAGGCGAATACGGTCGCGTTCGGTGAGAGTTGAGCCAAGGCAGTAGTAGACACGATGCTGGCGGTGAACGCGCCAGCGGCGGACAGGTACATCAGTGCGGTTAGTCTCGTTTTCATTTGAGGGATTCTCCCTTGAATTTTGGTGTCTTGTTGGCACTGTTAGGTTGCGTTGGAATTACCGGTGATACCGGCGCATAGACGAAGGAAGTTAGGCAAAGCAGATTCTTGCTGCTGCACAACCATCGTTCCCATGCTTTCCCACCAGGTGAAATGGGTTAGGGTTTGGGTCGGGGTAACGCTGCCGAGGTGGGGGGAACCGAAGACGGCGCCTCGGCTAAGAACCCTATATGCCATGACGCGGATGGTTCCGGCCAAGTCCACGGCCCCGCCAGTTCCTTCATGCTCGGTATCCATC
>JALYIG010000452.1 GCA_030775885.1 Acidobacteriota bacterium
CGTCACGACATACAGCCTATGTTGCGCTGGATCGAAGGCGACCATCGCATTATCCTTCGCCGAAGGAACTGGCCAGGTTGCAATCACCTTCATACTCTTACGGTCGATTACAGCAAGTTTGTTGGTCTGAGTCAGATTGAGGAAGATCCTCGGATCGCTATCGACGAAGGCCATCGCCTCGACATGATTATCCTGAAACGTAATCGACCCAAGCTTTGCTCCTGTGTCAGGGTTGATGGCTTCAAGATTGCACGTCTTCATGTCCACGTCCTTGCCTCCCGTTACCACGTACAGGATGTTCGACGAAGGATCGTACTTCGCCGTATCGGAACCGGGAGTAAGGCTGACCGTTTGTTTTCGTGCGTAGGTGACTGCATCGCGAATGGTCGCGTTCTTGTCTGTGCTATCGGTGACAAAGACCGTCGGAACGCCCTTCCGCACCAGGATGCTGTGCGGATTCCCGAAGCCACTGATGGTGCGCAGGTGGGCTGAGCTTTTCAGGTCAAACACTTCCAGCGTGCCGTGATCTTCGGCGGCCAGCAGAAGGCGGTTGCGGTCGTAATCCGCGGCGAAATGGTCGAAATCGCCCTTGTAACCAGGCAGTTCCACCGTCTTGATTAGACTCAGGGAACTATTCTGAGCGGACGCTAGGCCCACAAACATTAGAGGCAAACCAACAAAGGACAATCCGGCAGAGCGAAACCAGCTGCGCATAACCTCTCCTGAAGGAACGACAAGAATCAGATTGTCGGTCGCGGATGAGTTTCGATTGAACACCGAATGAAAAGACGTTCATCAGGATGGCCGTTCCCACGATCAAGCAGAAGAGTACCCAGACCCGTTCTGAATCCGTATATTTGCAATCGACGCCTACCATCTCCACCAAGTCGGCGTATCCGGAGACTGCATCTCTTCGCGCACCCAGCCCTAACGCAACCTACTTCGCTGTAGGAATGACCGGCAGTTCCAGGCGTGCGCGAGTCCTGCCCACACTGCTTACTGTCAGACCACTGGCAATGCCGACGACCGCGCGCGGATTCTGTTTGCCCGCAGTCGCCTGAGGAACCGACTGCTTGAGGTACGCAAACAGTTCGCCCGCAGTCACAGTTCCATCGTGATTCAGGTCGGCTTCGCCCTTGAGCCCACGCAACAAGAAGTAGGTATAGACTCCATGCCCCTCTCCCCACTTCAGGTCCTCGAATGAGCTCTCGCTGATATCGCTCGCTGTGATCACTGCACGTTGACCCTTTGAGGCATAGCGCTGAAGATACTGGTTGACCAGGTTGTTGGCGTGCTTAGCTCCGGGGCCGGTGCGCGATCCGCTGAAGCCATAGCTGTGGCAGGTATCGGCAAAGGTGAGGACGCGCTTCGCCTTTAAAACCCTCTCGAACACGTCCTGAAGTTGCCACATTGGGAAAGCAGTGCCGCCCATATCGTCCGGCTTCGAATCTGCCGTCAGCAAATAGAGGTTGCGTTGATCCAGCGGGTCCGGCGCGCCGTGCCCAGCAATATAAATGACAACAGTGTCCTGCTCCTGCGGCTTGGTCAGGAACGTGAACAGTGCATGACGAATATTCTGCGTGGTTGCGTCCCCATTTAGCAAAAGTAGCGAGTCTTCATCGGTCACCCCACCACCGGCCGGAGACCTAAGAAACTCAAGCATCGCCGTAGCATCGCGGTCGGCAAATTGCAGATCGTTGATCTGGCCATCGCTTTTTACATAGTGAGAGATTCCAATCACCACCGCGAACAATCGCCCAGGCCGCTTTTCCGGTGCAGTCTTTGTGGGAATCGTCTCGAACCCGCGCCCCTGAGGATTGGCAGAATTGGCGGGCCCCCCAAAATCCAGCAGAAAGTTGTAATACTTCGTCCTGCCGAACTGGTCCTGATACTCCAACTCGACCGAGTTGCGGCCATGCTGCATGGGGAAGCCGCCGGCGCCAGTGAGGTCGACGTTGAGCACCAGGCCGTCGAGACCGCTGGAACTCTTCATCGCAACATCGGTAGACTCGGTATTAACCTTGGTGTGGATCGATCCATAGTTGACCCGCGATCCGCCCGCTGGAATATGGAACACCAGTTGCTGAATGGAAGCCGGCGCCTCGGCCAACTCGATCGAGCCGTCGATGCCGATCCGCTGGCTGATCTGAGGCAGGTCGAGCCAGGGCTCGCTGCTTGATACGGATTGGCTCGCAACCCCTCCCAGACAGAGGAGCGTTGCTCCAGCAACCACCGCCAGCAGACTGCGAATCTTCATAATCATCCACCTAGCACAAGGATTGTATCGGTCGGGAAAGCTCATTGACAGGGGTTGTTCAGGGATTTATGCTTGTGGCCTCCCCACCGGCCCCCGCACGTCCAGAGCACGCCAAAATCCAGCTTCACGGAGTATGTCGATGCTAACCCGTTCCCAGGTTTTCCGTACCATGTGCCTGCTGGCGCTTACCGGCACTCTTGCCCTCGCGCAGAAGCCGAATTCCAACCCCGAAAAGGCACCGGAATTCTCCGACGCAGATAAGAAAAAGCTGGCCGAACTGGAGCAGAGGCCTGAAGTCAAAGAGGCTATCCAGACTGCGTGGGACGCCAAGCGCCGCGCGGACATCGACTACGCCTACAACATCAACTCGTCAGCTCATTTCTCCGATACATCGGGTCCCGAGTTCGCCACTTTCCGGGAGCACTACGGTCAGCTCTACAACAACCCGATGTTGCAGCGTTATATTAACGCCATCGGCCAGCGTTTGGTGCCCAAGGATTCTCCGAACATCTATTCGTTCAAGCTGCTGCTGGATCCGATCCCGAAGGCCGAAGCGCTCTCCACCGGGACGATCCTTGTCAGCACCGGCATGGTTTCGATGCTGGATAACGAGGCACAGCTCTCCTATGTTCTCGGGCACGAGATCGCCCACGTCGAGAAGAACCACGCCTACACCATTGTTCGCATGGGAGTTCTCGAGCCCGCGCTGAACGCTGAGAAGGATTCGGAGACCAAAACGAAGCGCGCCGTGCTGGGCGCGGTGACAACCTTCGCCACCGGCGGTCTGGGCGGCATTTATGGCGGATTCAACGGCGCAATCGCCGGCGGCCTGGCCGGCTTGGCCGGTGGAATCGTCAGCGGCAACCTGATCTTCCGCGATCACAATACGGTCACCCAATGGGCCGACATTTACGAGAACGATGCAGACGAGCAATCGCTGCACTACATGCTGAACCAGGGCTATGACGTGCGCGAGGCTCCACGGCTATATGCACGGTTGCAGACAGAAGCGTCCCGGGATCCCCGTATCGGGCTTGGTTTCATGGCGAAAGAAAGTCGCATGAAGGCCCGTACTGCGCATATTCAAACCGTGCTCTCAGGTGATATCAAGACTGCCCTGGAAGCCAAGCTGAAGGCAGGCGGCCTGACCGGGTCAAGCGGCGAGTTTGCGTTGATCATGTCTGCGCTCAAGCGCGATAACGGTATCATCGCTATCGACTACGACCTGTTCGCCATGGCACGTGACAACCTGGAGGACGCCGTCGAACTCCGCTCCAACGATCCGCGGGCGCAACTCTATCTTGGTAAGGTGATCTCGCTAACCGCGCGGTCTGCGCAAGACCGAACCCAGGCAGAAGAGCACTTCATGAAATCGATCCAGTACGACGGAGCCCGTGGTGCCTACCC
>JALYIG010000453.1 GCA_030775885.1 Acidobacteriota bacterium
GGGCACGGATATGACGACTCAAGACTTCGAAGATCTATACGGCGTGACCGAAGAACGGTCGCTCAACTTCTGGGCTTCCAATCTGCAGGACACGGTAGGCAGCCAGCGGTGGGCTGAGATTCGCGACTCTACGGGTGTGTATCTTGCCAGTGTGCTGGGACATTTTTGCCTGCAGCCGATTGATCGGGTGGAAGCTCTCTCGCCGGATTACAGTCCGGGCGATCAGGAGTTTCGCCAGTTTGCGGATCTGACCCAGATCGCTGAACTGATGATGCGACAACTGACCAGCGCGAAGAATCCCCTGTGGATGGAGTCGGCCGGCGCGCACATTCTTCTCTATGCCGGATTTTTTCAGGAACAGAATAAAGGCCGCCACAACATTGAATTCTTTTCATCGATTGGCCGCGAATGCTACCTGATGGCGGCCGTGGGAAAGAGGGCGAAGATGATGAAATTGGTGGCGGCGGAGTTCAATCAATATCTGTTTCATCTGGCTAGCCTGCATCGGAATCTGCGCGAGAGCCGGTATTTGATCCGGACGGATGACTGAATCTAGTTCCGGCGTCGGGGTGCGGCGAGAAGCAGATTCCTCCGCTTCGCTGCGGAATGACAAACAAGCGGCGCTGCGGAATGACAAACGGCTGAGCTGCGGAATGACAAACAAGCGGAGCTGCGGAATGACAAGCGGCTGCGCTGCGGAATGACAAACAAAAAGTGCGTCGGCGTGAGGTCTATCGCCAGACGGCGAGCACTCCGCCGACGATCAGCAGGCCTGCGAGCCAGTAGCCGCTATTGATGAGGAAGAGTTTGGCGGGGCGGCGCTCGTAAATCCCCTGGGGAAACTGGGTTGCCGCGATAAATCCGAACCAGCAGATAAAGCCGACAAAGGCGCCGGTGGCGAAGGTGGTGGCCTGCGACCAGAGGATGACGTGAAGGAGTGCGAACGCGACCAGCACGTCTCCAAGGAAGGATGCGGCCATCCCTACGGCGAGCCCTTTCCTGGGGCCGCTGGGGACGATGCCGAGTGCGGCCATCCAGGGCTTGGCGAAGAGCGCGGGGGAATACCACACGGCGCCGAGGATCCAGAGAATCAACGCGCATACGAGGATGGCCACGTGATTGAAGTTGTGGAGGTGGTGGATGGACAGATCCATGGGATTCTCCCGTCGAAGGAATTGAGTGATTGGGTGAGATTCAATCTGACGGAAAGGCGCAGAGGCTGTCAAGCTTTCTCGCTGGACTAAAGTCGAGCGTGTGTATCAGCACCCGCTTCGTCCAGCCTGGAAATGTCTTACAATCAAGTAAGAAGTTTCTAACTTGCAGGTAAGCCAATGCGATCGACAGCCGTGATCAGTTCGAAGGGCCAAATCGTCATTCCTGCGAATCTGCGAAAGAGATACTGCTTGAGGGAAGGGACTACAGTCGTGTTTCACGAGGAGCGTGGGCGGCTGGTTCTTGAACCGAATTCATACGACGCGATCTACGCCTTGCAGGGGACCCTGCGTGAATTCCCAATTGAGGCCGATCTGGAACAAGCGCGGCGGGTCGAACGCAAGCGCGAGAACGCGCGATGAAGGATTACGTTCTTGATGCGAACGCTGTTCTTCGATACTTCGGCGTGGGGGATGGTCAGGGTGGAGAGAAGGTGCGCGGCTTGTTCGAGCAGGCGCAACGAAATGAAAGCCGTCTCACCATGTCAGTGATCAACCTGGGAGAGGTTCTCTACATTTTGCTCAAACACATTGGCCAGCAGAGAGCGCTTCAGTACATTCAGGCCCTGCAGCATGCGGTGACGGTAATGGATGCGGACGTGAATCAAACGCTCCAGGCCGCAACGTTGAAACACTAATACAAGATTGGCTATGCCGACAGTTTCGCTGCTGCGCTGGCCTTGGAGTCGAGCGCTACGCTGGTCTCCGCCGATGCCTCATTTGAAAAAATTGGTAAGCCGTTGAAGTGGATGAGACTGCCGAAATTTGACCCGAAGATTCGCTAACCATGCGGTGTTGCGCCTCTCTGCCGGTGCCGCGTTCAGTCGCCGCAGAGCTCTTCGGCGAAGAGGTCGCGGTGGGTGAGGATGAGACTATCGGCGTTGCGCAGGAGCATCCCGTAGGCAACGATCGCGACGGCGGCGAGCGGCGCGAAGATGACGGCGCCCAACCATAGATTGTGGAAGTGGCGGCAGAGAAGCGTCACCGGCACCTGCAGCAGAATACTGGTGAAGAGGATCGCAAGCACGAGCAAAGCGCTGGTGTTGCTCGCCGCACCGGGGCGCAGCTTGCGTGCCTGGCCGGGAACGATCTTGCGCGGCGACTGGATGGAGCGCAACGTGCCAAGCGTGAGGTTGGTGAACAGGATGAAGACGATCCAGAGCGCAGCGGAGACCTGCACGGCCAGCGGAAGGGGAGCGCTGGCGATCAGCAATACGACGAGCCAGGCGAGGGTTGCTTCGATCAACAGAAGCATCATGCTGGCGATGTTTTTTGCGAGTACTACGTCGCGCAGTCGGATTGGGGCAATCAGGTAAAGCTGCACGCCGGTACTGTCGGCGCCAAAGATGTTGTAGAGCGCGGCCATCGGCCCCATCAGCGCATAACCGACCGCTCCGGAGAGTAGGTAGGAGGGATGGCGCGCGAGCATTCCCTTGCTGAACACGGCGACGAAGATCAGCGGCATAACCAGGCCGATGATCTGGCCGCCGTTGCCGCTCAGGTAGATCCACTCCTTGCGCAGGCACGCGGTGATGATGGGCGAAAGGAGAGTGCGCTGGGCCGTGGATTGTGGTGCGAGTGCGGCGCGCGGTTGCGTCTTCACGGTTGAGGCAGAAGTGCTGGGGACACTGCGCGGCGCGCCTTCGCTGAGGTACTCACCGAGGAACTGCTTGTGCAGGCGAATGGCGAACCCGGCGAAGAACAACGCAGTCCACGCAAGCAGCGCGGCGAATTGCGCGAGGCGTGCGAGTGGATGTCCTGCGAGCAATATGGAGTTGGTCGCGAAACCAGGTGGCAGCCAGCTAAGGAGGTGATTCGATCCCTGCACAAAGTTCAGCAACCACCGTCTGTTCTCTGCGTGTCCGTGCGCTCCAGTGTGGCGGAAGTTGAGGAACTGTATGCCGACGAAGAAGAGCGACATCAGCACGCCGAAGATCTCGCGGGCGCGGCGGGTGGCGAGCCAGCGTTCCATCCAGGCGGCGATCATGCGCGCAAGGAAGATATTCATCGCTGCATAGATTGCCAGGACGATGAGCGCCGCAGGAGCGAGCGAAGGGTCGGCGACGCCAATGCCAATCACCGCAGCGAAGAGTGCGAGGCAGCCGATGATTGTGCTTGGCGTCAGCAATCCGAGCATCAGGCGCAGCACCAGATACCGCCCGAATCGCAGAGGGAAACGCAGCAGCGAGGAAGGGTCGAAGCTGGACACCGTGGCCGCGAGGCTGACACCGTTGATGGCCACGAACTCCCACAGGATTGCGACGCCTGCGAGCAGCGGGCTCAGCCTCTGCGGACGATGTTGGCTGACGATCATCCATGCGAAGAAGCCGGCGCAGACCGCGGGGCCGATCGCCATCATCGCGAAGATCGGCCAGATCAGCACGCGCAGCAGGATGGTCAGGATGAGGCCGCCGACCTTGCGCGGACCGGTCTGGCGGCGGATGAATCCGTTGACGAAGATGCGCCAGCGCAGCCAAGCGATTGCGATCAGTTGCGTGGCCGCAGGGATAGCACGCGGCGCGGGACGTTCGTCTAGCTGAGCCACGAGAGCTCCTGCTCCGGCGGTGTGGCCGCGAGATTGCCGGTGCGATCGGTGCCGACAATTTCAAGGAAGATTTGTTCGAGGGTGAGAGGCGCGGCGTTCTGCTGCGAAGCTTCTTCGCCTGGACGCGGAGGTGGAGCGGATCGTGCGCGCAGCTCTTCAATCGAACCCTGAGCGACAAGCTGGCCGCGGTGGATGATGCCGATATGCGTGCATAGGCGCTCGACGATCTCCAGCACATGCGAGGTGAGGAAGATGGTTGCGCCGCGCGCGATCATGCGCTGCAGCATCGATTTCAGCGTGCCGGCGGCGATGGCGTCAACGCCCTCAAACGGCTCGTCGAGGAAGAGAATGCGCGGGCCGTGGATGACGGCGGCGGCCAGCGCGAGCTTCTTCTGCATGCCGTGGGAGAAGTCGGTGATCAGCTTCTTCTGGTCGGCGGAATCGGCGAGGTTCATGAAGTCGAGCAGCTCGGCTGTGCGCTGTTCGGTGGTGTTGCGGTCGAGGCCGTACATGCGGCCGACGAAGCGGAGGTATTCACTCGCGGTCAGGCGTCCGAAGAGCGCCATGCCTTCAGGCACGACACCGATCTGGCGCTTCAACTCCGCGGAGTTCTGCGTCAGGTCTGCCCCAAGGATGCGGATGGTGCCGGAGGTGGGCGCAAGCAGGCCGGTCAACATCTTGATGGTCGTCGATTTGCCAGCGCCGTTGGGCCCGAGAAAGCCGAAGAACTGGCCAGCCTCCACGGTGAGATTCAAGTTCTCAACGGCAGTGAAGTCGCCAAAGCGGCGAGTCAGCAGGGTGGTATCGATGGCAGGCGTCATGTACGGAGTATTTTAGTTGCAGTGGCAAGACTGCCGTAACGGAGCGGGCGCTCTTTTTGGCATCAACATTACTGCCCCTTCGTTTGTCATTCCTCCGCTGCGCTGCGGAATGACAATCAAAGGATGTCTACCGCTCAACTTACGGGTGCTTGCCTGGTTGTTGCGCGGCTTGTTTTTCGGCTTCCGCGATTGCCTTGCGGAACTCGTCGACGGCGGGGACGTCGTGGGCGTGCAGGCCGTTCCTGCGGATCCAACGCCAGCCGGGAATGTCGCTCGCGCCGTACTCCTTTTTGCCCTCAAAGACCAGGAATGCGTCCTCGGTGTTGCCGATCTCGGCCTGAGGATTAGCGGTGCTGCTGCCGTCCTGCCTCGGAGGAGCGGGCACGCCGTTGGTACTCGACGCACCGGGCGGTGGAACTCCATGTTGCGCGCCGATAGCGATGCCATCGTCGGTGCGGGTGACAGAGCCGACGCGGCTGTTCTGGCGGGGATCGCTAATGGTCGCGTCGGCGATCCTGCCGTGGCCCTTGCGCAGAACGATGATCAGGTCAGCATCTTCCGGGCCAATCACGGTGGTAAAGCGTCCCCACTTCAGCAGCGCCGTTTCTACATCGCGCTGTGCGGTCTGGTTGGCGTTGGGATCGGAGACGGAGATGCCGGCAGCAGGATCGATCATGACCGTGACCGTGCGGGCATTTAGGATGTACCCGGGCAGGATTGGCTTATCGCTTTTCGCCACAGCGAGCGTGGACAGGAGGACGAGGGAGGAGATCGCGAGAGCGATCCACGTCGAATTAAAATACGAAGAACGGTTCACTGGCATCGCATACTCCCTCAAGCGGACGGCCTATCTTATTAGGCCTATGGGTGAGACGCATCGGCTGGAGGGAAGGGTGTTGGTGGCCCCGGAGATCCTTGCGGAGTTTCCGGGGCCACGTTCCATGCAGACGGCCCGTAAGCCGGATTCTGTTTTAGACGATCATTCCTCTAGGCGACGCGTTACCACGCCGCTCCAGCAACCTACCCGCAAGTTCCGGCTGGTTGAACGCAAGCGCTCAACCTGAACTCTCCGCCTGGGCGCATCGGGCCGATACGCTCGTGCCCGCTGGAGAGTGCGGGCGCGATCCCTGCCTATTTGGTCTTGCTCCGTGTGGGGTTTACCATGCGGCCGGCATTACTGCCTGCCCGGTGCGCTCTTACCGCACCTTTTCACCCTTACCTTCGGCGGCTTTCACGGAACGCTTGCGCGGCCGTCCGTCGGAGGCGGTATATTCTCTGTTGCACTGGCCGTCTTTGTACCTTGAAGCACAAATCCCGGACGTTATCCGGCACACTGCCCTGCGGAGTCCGGACTTTCCTCCCCCGCTCAACGCTTGCGCCCGAGCGGCAGCGATCATCCAGCCGCCTGCAAGCCAAGTGTAGCAGTTGCAAGGCCTGGGGAACTGAAGCTGCGGAGACACAAGCAGCCAATTGTCGGCTTATCTGCGGTCGTGGAAGTCGACGGTGACGATGGTGGCGACATCGATGGCTCTTCCCCCAAAACGGTAGGGCCGGTAGCGCCATCGGCGGACGGCTTCCTGTGCGGCTCCGCGCAGCAGGCGATTTCCGCGCAGCACACGCACGGCGGAGACTGAGCCGTCCTTGGCGACCACAGCCTGCATAATCACCTGGCCCTGAATGTGGGCCAGGCGAGCAAGCGTGGGATATTCCGGGTCCGGCGAAGAGATCAGATACGACGCCATCACCCCGGAGGAGACCGTGAAATATCGGGACGGGTTGGACGGGGAGTAGCTGTGGCCGGTGGGCGCATCGCCAACAATGCTTGCGTCCGGATCACGGTACGCAGGGTGGCGAACGATCGGCGCGGTAGGCGCTTCACTCGCGTCCGGCCCCGCGGGGGACGGATAGGCTGTCGTCGGAGTGCCCGGCGAATAAGGGGAGTAGGCGCCTGTCGCGGCCTGTGAATTGGCGGCTGGCTGCGAGGCCGTCTGCGATGGGGCTGGAGCCGTCGGAGAGGAGGACCAGGCTGAAACCGCTGGCTTCGAGCGCCGATTGAGCTGGGGGTAAGCCGCTTGCCCGTAGGCGGACGGTTTCGCCGGGACTGCCTCCTGGACTGGCCCACTGACCACGGGACTGGCCGCGGATACAGGTTCGGCGCTGGACGCGACCGCTTGTTCCGTCTGCGCAGATTGTGCGGCCTGTCCCGAGGTTCGTGACTTGACGGCGGTGTGTGAGGGAGTGGCGACCTGGGTCGGCACCGGCCCGACTTGGAAGACCTCCGCCGGCGGGGTAGGACGCAGCAGAAATGTGAGAATCGCCGCGAGGGCCATGATGCCGCCGGCTCCGAGCAGGAAGTAGCGCTGCAGGGGGGTCAACCGCCGCTGCGACGCGCCGATTCTCGAGGCCGCCGGGTGCGTACTCTCCCGCGCAACCGTGTCCAGCCGTTCGGGGACAGGCATGACAACCGTGCGCGAGGAAGGTTCGGCATATCGCTCGCGGATCTGTTCGCCGCGCATCTTTTCAAAGACAGCGACCCTGGGCGCGAAGGTTTCCGGCTCGGACGTCGGCGTCGGCGTCCGCGTCGACGGGTCGGCGGTTGGGAAGGAAACGACCTCCGCGGTTTCGCTCGACGGCACGTTCCATGGGCGGCGCATGACGCCGCTCACAAATTTGAGGAGTTGGCGCAGAGGATCCTGGTATTGCTGCGGCGCGTGGGCCAGCTCGGGACCGGCGATGGCGAGGCTCAGGATCTCGAGCAGTTGAGCGTGCGGCATGGCACCGCCCTCGCGCAGGACCATGGAGCGGATCAGCGAACCAAGGTCCTCGGAGAAGCTCCCCGGCTCCTGCAGGCGATCGGCGATGAGGACGATATCGTCGGGCGATCCAAAGGGCATGCCGCTGGTGGCGAAGAACTCGTGCAGCTCCTCGATGTAGGGAGCGTAGCGGGATTCGGCGGCCTCGGGCAGTGGGCGTGTCGCCATCGTTTACGGTTGGATGGCGATTAGCCCGTCGCGAGATGGCCCGGCGTAAGGGATACAACGCTGAGGTGGATTCTGATCCAGGCTCGGGATCCATATGCTTTGGGAGGCGCTAAACATACGATCCAATCGTATATTTTGCATAGCGTATTGTTTGGAGCGACTTGGGGGTGTGACCCTACGCCGGAGTGGAGCCGCCAGCAGGTGGCTGCTGCAGGAACACGCGGTGCAGCCTGGAGCAGACGACGGCGAGCACGAGGAAAGATCCCTGGAAGGCGAGAATCCACACGTTGCCGGCGATGGCCCGCTGGACTTGCCCCAGAGGATGGAAGTGGAGCCTGAAGCTGTCGACCGCGGCGATAGTCAGAATGCCGGCTGCCGCAGTGCAGGCGAGGGCTTCGAGCGGCTTGCGCCAGCTTTTCGAGAGCAGCGCCGCCGCCGCGAGCAACACGGTTGCAGCAGCGAACAGGATTGAGGCCCACGGCATGAACAGGAATGCGACGGTGGTTCCGATCGTGACGGCGAATGCGAGCCGGACGAATCGGTCGCGGACTCCGTACAGCACCGCGGCATAGGCAGCACGAACCAGAGTGTGGACATCACGCACGCAAGAAGCGGCCCACTGGAGTTGAGCAGGGATGGGTTGGCCGTGGATCGCCAGCTCGCAGGTGTGCTGCGTATATATAGATGAAAGAGGTCGAAGATGAGTTCGCGGCAGACGACGGCGAAAAGCAGCGCGACGGGAATCCGCCAGGTAAGCGCCAGCAGCGTGCGGGCGTACGCGGTCCAGAACCAGGCGCGGTCGCGGATGGAAGCCATCTCGGTGAGGTCACCGAGGATCGCGGTGGCACGGTCAGGACCGGCGATGCTGGCGAGAAGCCATTCTGTTGGTGAGTTCTTAAGCATTGGCGGCTCCAAACGAACGACTGAGATTCTGGACTCGATGAAGCCGAGCCCAGAATGACGAGGCATG
>JALYIG010000454.1 GCA_030775885.1 Acidobacteriota bacterium
GTGGTGACCGAGCCGCTGATGCGCGATTCGCAGGTGGTGGTGCCTGTGGGTTCGATCATGGAAGGACGCGTGACCTGGGTTCGCGGAGGCAAACGCATCGGAGGGGCAGCGGCCATTCACCTCGAGCCGCGCACCGTGACTCTGCCGGATGGCGCGCAGTATGTGCTGCGCGCGCGGACGATCGACACCAGCAGTTGGGAGAACACAAAGGTCGACAATGAAGGCACCATTATGCGCAGCGAGAATAAGAAGCGCAATGTGGGCGTGATGGCCCTGACGGCGGGCGGAGGCGCGGCGGCGGGAGCCATGATGGGCGGACCTGCTGGTGCCCTGATTGGAGCTGGAGTTGGCGCGGGCGTGAGTACGATCGTGTGGCTGAGGCAGGACCGTCAGGCGGTGCTGCCGAAAGACCTGGGGCTGGTGTTCAGCCTGACCGAGCCAATGAGCGTAACGCCGGCAAATGCGGCAGTCGTTCCGGCAAAGGCGGGTGAGGCTGGCGGCGAGTAGCGCAAGGATGACCGCGTTCGGATTCCGCTACAATTCTTGGGATGATTCGACGCCATAGGATGAGACGGGCCTTGCTGTTGATTTTGGCGTTGTTGGGAACTGCAGTCCAGCAGAACGCATTTGCACAGGTTAACTCGACACGGGTGCCCGGGCTTCCATTTGAATCTTGGAGCCGACGAAGTCCGATCTTCCAATCTGCCGCTCATTTCCCTTCTGCAGTTCGTTTACAACTTGAACGGCGGTTCAACCGATCAGATCGTCGGCGCGCCATCTTGGGTATCGTCAATGCACTTCGATATCACAGCCAAGATGGATGACGAGACCTCGGCGCGAATAAGTAAGATGGCGTCTAGCGAGCGCGCCGCAACCTTCCGGTTGATGGTTCAGGGACTGCTTTTCGACCGTTTTCAGTTAAAGCTCCATCAGGAGACCAGATATCTCGCAGTATTCGCGTTGACAGTTGCGAAGGACGGACCAAAGTTGGCGTCGGCAAAAGGGAGTCCCACCGTCGATCCATCCGCGCCTCGGGGACCAGATGATTGGACTGGTCTGCATAATCGAGACGGTGTTACGGAAGGGCGAGATGCACCAATCAACCTACTGGTCGATGCTCTCAGTTGGAAGCCGGAGGTGGGGGGAAGGCTAGTCATTAATGAGACCGGATTGACGGGCAATACGACTTCACTCTGCGTTGGACTCCGGATAGCGGACAGCCCGCGGCCGACTACCCAGATGGGTCAGGGCCTTCAATTTTTTCTGCGCTCCAAGAGCAACTCGGCTTGAAATTGGAATCGAAGAAGGCGCCGGTAAACTGTATCGTCATTGATCACGTCGAGCAACCAACTCCGAACTAACAACTTTACCTAAGAACAACTCTAGTCGCGAACCTGTGCGAGCAGTCGCTTCCAGTTTTTCTGGTTGCGGCGGTAGGACTTTTTCAGGTCTTCGAGGATGCGCTCAAAGTCGGAGTGTCCGCTGAGATTGCGCCACGCTGGATTCTTCGTGAACCATGGATAATTTTCGTTGCCCAGGTAGATGGCGCGGCGGAGCCAGTGAAGCGCCTCGGACTCGTCGCCGTCCACCGCGAAATAGGTGGCCAGGCGGTAAGCCATTTCGCCGTCGGCTTCGGCTGCGGCGAGCGTCTCTTCGAGGATGAAGCTGGCGGCCTTGGGCCGGTCGCCCAGTTGGACGTAGCAGAGCGCGATGGTGGGGAAGACGATGCGCAGGCTCGCCTCATCGGAGATCACGCCTTCCAGCGTCTCTACCGCACGCGCCAGGTCGCCGAGACGCATCTGCTGGTAACCAAGCGAGATTCTAAGCAGGGGCTGGCGCGGCTCCAGCGTGAGGCCCTTTTCGATCTCGTCGCCGGCCAGCTCAAGCTGATTCTGGTACTGATACACGCGGGCGCGGTGGTTGTAGATGATGGCTGCGTTCGAAGGGTTCAGTCGCAGCGACGTGTTGAACTGGTCGAGCGCTTCGTCGTACATGCCGTCGATACGCAGCGTGAGACCGGCGACCAGGTGAACGTTCCAGTCGTTGGCGGCGGACTGCAGCAAGTGTTCGATGCCGTGGCGCGCGGATTCTTTTTCGCCGCGCGACAGCAGCATGTAGACGCGGTAGAGATTCGCCTCAACCGAACCGGGGTCAAGTTGCAGTGCCTTGTCGAAGGCGCGGCGGGCTTCGATGACGTGCATCTGGCCGCCCAGTCCGTGGCGCGCGTACTGCAGATGTGTGATGCCGAGGCCGGACCATCCCGGCGCGTAGTCTTCATCCTGTTTGACAACGCTCTCGAACAGGCCGCGAGCGCGGTTGAGGTCGTCGAGCGAGCCAGTGCGCGACATGAAGGACGAGAGCACTGCACGCGCCTGAAGGTATTCCTCCGAAAGATCCTGGGAGAGCGAAGAATCGGCGTCGCGCGCCTGGTCAGCGGTAGCGGCGGTGTTCTCCAGATCGCCAAAACCCTGCAGCGTGGAGAATACTTCGTTGCAGATTTCGGTTTGGACGCTGATCAGGTCGAACGATGCGACGTTGATGGATCCGCCGGCGCGGACGGACTGCGAGGGAATATCGAGCAGTTGCCAGTTGAGATCGAACCCTGCGTCGGAGCGCATGAAGTTGCCGGCGAGCACGAAGCGCACCAGCAGCTTTTTACCGATGGAGAGGGGGTCGAGTTGTTGTGCCGGGATGGACATCAGGGAGCTGGACGGGCGGACTACGAGCGATGTCATGCGGGCAAGGCGCGCGGCAATGGCATCGGCCAGCGCGTATCCGTAGAGCGGCGCGGGAGCCGTCTCCGGATCGGCTGCAGTCGATGTGCCGAAATTAACGAAGGGCAGCACAACGATGGAGTTCTGCCGGGAGGCGGCGGTGTTGCCGGATTCGCGAAATCGTTCCGCCAGCATCGACAGGATGCCGGTCGCGCGCTTCTCTTCCTCCGGCGAGTCGAGTTCGAGGCGGCCCTGCACGGGCAGTTGCGAGATGGAGTCGCCCGGCATGCCAACCGAGTCGAGTTGCAGCGCCTTCATCACAGTGCGCAAACCTTCGCGGACATCGGCGGCGGATGCGAAGCGCGCCGATGGCTGCTTCTCCAGACACCGTATGATGACGGACTCAAGCTCGACGGGTACATCCGGGACGATCTCGCGCAGGTTGGGCGGGTCAGCGAACTGAACGGCGCGGATGGTCTGGAATTCGGGCGCGTCTGGACGATGAAACGGATGGCGGCCGCTGACGAGTTCGTAGAGGATCAGCCCCAATGCAAACACGTCGGACTGGACGGAGGAGCGGCCCGTCACGAACTGTTCCGGCGCCATGTATGCGATGGTGCCGCCCTTCGCGGTGTAGGTCGCCTCGGGCGGAGGAGGCAGTCGGCGGCCAGCGCTGGCGGGATCGAAGTCGGTCTCGTCCAGGTTGAGGCGGCGGGCGAGTCCGAAGTCGAGGATTTTGATCAGGCCGCCGTCGGTGAGCATGACGTTCGCCGGCTTGAGGTCGCGATGGAAGATGCCAAGTTGGTGCGCCGCAGAGAGCCCATCCGCAATCTGAATGCCGGCAGAGAGAACAAGTTGCAGGCTGGCCGGTCCTTCAGCAATCACCTTGTCCAACGATTTGCCAGGGATGTACTGCATCACGATGAAGGCTTCGGTTTCAGTGCCGGACTCGGACGGCGCCTCGCCGACTTCGTAGATGGCGCAGACGTTGGGGTGGTCGATTGCGGAGGCGAGCCGGGCCTCACGGAGCTGGGTGGTGCGGACCTGCTCCTGCGACTGCGCGCCGCGCTTAAGTAGTTTGAGAACGACTGGGCGCTGCAGCAGCGTGTCCGTCGCCAAGTAGACGACTCCGCTTCCGCCGGCGCCGATCTTGCGCAGGAATTCGTAATGCCCGATTGTGCGGCGCTTCATGGATTGATTATCGCAAGGTTAGGGCAGTGGAAAGATTAATCCGCCAGCGCAAGCACACGAAGATTTGAGATTTGCGTTTCCAGCCCGCCACGGTGCTGTTCGCTAACGGACTTGAGGCTCAATTAATTCCTTGGACGTCTGGCCCCCGGGCAACCGTGCAGACAACAGGGAGCGTAGTTCGTCGATCTGCATTAGGGTGAGTTCACCCTTTGGGATCGGCATGATTTCCTCGCTTCCAGCCAGGAAGAGGATAAATAAACTGTCGTCTTCCGTAAATCGATCGTAGACCTTCCACGCCGATCTGGACGTGCCCGCGGTGGTGACGAGGCGGAGCCCATTTGTGTCCAAATCGAGTACCTGGAGGAGATGAAACATTTTCATCTTCTTGAATGCCGCCTTGATTTTCTTGCGACGCAACACCAGAAATCCCATGATGATTGGAACGATGCCAAGGGTCAGAACCAGGTCGAGGTCTTCATCAGGATGGAGATAGGCCGGGATCAAGCTGACCGCGACCCACAGAATAGCGAAAAGATAGGGGCCGTAATATTCGATAGAGGAAAGCGTGGATCGCTTTCGCATTGCGAGCATGGCAGCCGCGCGGTAGTCCTTTTCGGTGATCCGGTATTCGATGTGCATAGCTTATCGGTGACGCCTTCAATCAATGTTTGGGCTTGGCCTTGGCATCGCGTTCCCAGGGGCGCGGGGTTACGGGGTCATCCTGCCACTTTTGCCGTTTGCCGACGAAGAACATAATGGCTCCAAAGAGAAACATGATGCCGCCCCAGGTAAGGTTCAGGTCGACTCCGAGAGATTTCTCGTACAGCGAAGCATCTCCGTGGGTGACGATACCGAAGATGCCCATGATGCCGCCGATGAAGATAAAGATGAGGCCAAGAGGGATGCGAATATCAAGTCCCATAAAACTCCAGTTAACAGGGATTCTGTCCGAATTGTTATTGCCCGAATGTTGTAGCCCGGTTGCATCTGGTTGCATGTTGCCCGCGCATCGACCCGGTTGCTAAGCGAAGACCAGGTTCAGCACCACCAGCATTGCGAGAACGGCGATGGCCAAGGTCGAGGGTTTCTCGTACCACTCAAGATGTCCTTCTACCGGCCTTGGGGTCAGAGAGTAAACCAGCCCGACGAGTTCGGGCTCAGGCCTCGGCGTAGTTAGCTTGGAAATCACAATCGTGACCACCAGATTGATGGTGAACGCGAAGATCGCGGTCCAGAAGTTCTGCGCCATATCGCTGGGATAGTGATGAATGACGTGGATCCATCCTCCGTGAATCCCCGCGGTAGCATCTGCGGGAAGAGTCAGCCCATGGTGGAGCAAAGCTCCAGCGGTGCCCGCCAGCAGTCCAGTGAAAGCTCCATGGCCGGTGGTGCGCTTCCAGAACATTCCCAGCAGGAATGTGGCGAAGAGCGGTGCGTTCACAACCGAGAAGACAAGTTGCAGCGCGTCCATGATGTTGTTGAAGCTGCTGGCCAGGTAAGCCGCTCCGATCGAAAGGACGATTCCACCGATGGTCGACATCCGCCCCATCCATAGATAGTGCGCGTCTGAGCCCTTCTTATTGATGTACGCCTGGTAGATGTCGTAGGTCCAGACGGTGTTAAACGCGGTCACATTTCCTGCCATTCCAGACATGAAGCTGGCCAGCAGCGCGGTAAGGCCGAGGCCTAGAATTCCGGTCGGAAAGAAGTGAAGCAGCATCACCGGAATTGCCTTGTCGTAGTCGTAGACCGGATTGCCGTTGGAGTCGACGATCGCCAACCCGGAGACGGGATCAACCTTCTTGGGGATGATGCCGTGGGGGTGCGCTTCGTCCAGCGGAATCGGATTGCCTTGCGCATTGACGGTGCTGTAAGCGGCATTATCAGTTTTCTGGCCCTCCTTGGTCATGTTGCTGGTGACCGAGATAGCGATCAGGCCAGGGAGGATGACCAGGAACGGAAAAAACATCTTGGGGATCGCTGCGATCAGCGGCACTCGCCGCGCAGATACTTCCGAGTCAGCGGCCATCGCGCGCTGGATGACCAGGAAGTCCGTGCACCAGTATCCGAAGCTCAGAACGAAGCCAAGCCCCATGGCCAGGCCGACGCTTTCTACGCCCAGCGTGTTGGTGGAGGCGTGAGCCATGCCGCGCCAGGAGTGGGTCATAGTGGCAGGGAGCGTCGCCTTGATTCCGGACCATCCGCCCACATTGCGCAGGCCAATCCAAACCAGCGGAAGGAAGCCGGCCACGATGAGGAAGAATTGCAGAACCTCGTTGTAGATCGCGCTGGTCAGTCCGCCCAGAAAGATGTAGCCCAGGACAATGACCGCGCTCATCACCACCGAGACGTGGAAGATGTACTGGTCGGGAATGATGCCGTGCAGAAGGCCCAGGGTCTGGATCAGCAATGCCATCGCATACATGGAGATGCCGGACGAGATAACCGTCATGAAAGCGAATGAAAAGGCGTTCACGGCGCGGGTCTTCTCGTCGAAGCGCATGCGCAGATACTCCGGCACCGAGCGCGCCTTGGAGCCGTAGTAGAAAGGCATCATAAAGATGCCGACGAAGCACATCGCGGGGATTGCGCCAATCCAGTAGAAGTGACTGGTAACAATGCCGTATTTGGCGCCGGAAGCGCCCATGCCGATTACTTCCTGGGCTCCCAGGTTGGCGGAAATAAAGGCCAGACCACAAACCCAGGCTGGAATCGATCTGCCCGCCAGGAAAAAGTCGTTGGATGTGCGCATGTAGCGCTTCAAGGCAAAGCCGATGCCCAGAACGAAAATGAAGTAGACCAGCATGATCAGCCAGTCAATGTAGGTCAGGTTCACTTTGGGCTATCCTCGGCGAGCACTTGCGGCCATATTCTGAATTTAGTTTACGGGGCCAACTCTAAATGTTTGTGCCGGGTGAGTCCAGCAGCGCATAGGCCAGGAGGTTCTGCCTCAGCGACTCTGCAAAAAAACGATTTACGCGTTAGGTAACGTTTGCGCCGACTTCAGCATCCCAACTCCTAGGAGAAAGCGTTTAATCAGGTGAGTAAGATTGCAAGCGAGTGTTTTCAACCAGATATCATTTCCGAAAACCGAGCGAATTTTAATTGATGGACAATCAGCAACGAACTCTCGGCACCGCCTTTGCCGTTCTTCTGATCGACGATAACGCCATCCAGGCAGCGACCCGGCAGACCATCTTAAGGCGTGCCGGCTACTTTGTGATCGCGGCGTTGAACCCTGTTCGCGCCCTGGAGCAGTTTCAGGA
>JALYIG010000455.1 GCA_030775885.1 Acidobacteriota bacterium
CCCCATCACCGAGCCCGGCGGCAACATGGTCGTCGACATTGGCGGAGGCACCACCGACATTGCCGTCATCTCCCTCGCTGGCATCGTTTATTCACGTTCAGTGCGTATGGCTGGGAACCAGATGGACGAGGCCGTCATCACCTACATCAAGCGCAAGTACAACCTGCTCATCGGCGAGCGCACAGCAGAGCAGATCAAGATGGAACTCGGCTCCGCCTTTCCTTTGGACAAGCCTCTGAACAAGACCATCACAGGCCGCAACCTGATCGAAGGCGTGCCCAAGACCATCACCATCGACGACTCCGAGATTCGCGAGGCGCTCTCCGAGTGCATTGCCACCATCATCAATGGAATCCGCGTCGCGCTCGAGCGAACCCCTCCGGAACTCTCAGCCGATATTTCCGATCGCGGCATCGTGCTCACCGGCGGCGGCGCGTTAATAAAGAACCTCGATAAACGTATCCGCGAAGAGACTGGCCTTCCCGTCTCCATTGCGGACGATCCGCTGGCGTCGGTGGTGCTCGGCACCGGCCGTATGCTCTCGGACTTCAAACTGCTGCGTAAGATCTCCATCGATTAAGATGGTCTAACCCGATGGAATTCATCACTCGGTTCAAGAATGCGCTGTTCCTCATCCTGGTGCTGCTGGCGCAGGCCATCGCACTTGCCATGCAGGTGCGCACTCCAGTCGACTCCGGCCAGCCCGATGGACCGAGCGTACGCCTGATCCGCACGTGGGCCACCGCCACCGTCACTCCGTTCGAGCGCGCCGCCCACGGCGTCGGTTGGGGCATTCACAACGGCTGGTCGAACTACATCGATCTCCGCCACGTCCGCCGCCAGAACCAGGAACTGCAACAGGAACTCACGCGCATGCGCATCGAGCAGGCCGCCATCGCAGAGGACGCCCTCGAAGGCCGCCGCCTGCAGGCGCTTCTCGCCTTTCGCGAGCACTACGTCAGCTCGACCGTCGCCGCGCAGGTCATCGGCGACAGTGGCAGCGACATGTCCCGCGTGCTCACCATCGACAAGGGATCGAACGATGGCCTGCGCCCCGACATGGCCGTGATCACGCCGGACGGAATCGTTGGCAAGATCCGCGATGTCGCCGCGACGACTGCGCATGTGCTCGAGATTAATGATCAGTCTTCCGGCGCGGGAGTGATCCTGTTGAGCACGCGGATTCGCGCCATCCTTCGCGGCAGCATCGCCGGACGCGCGCAGATCGGCAATCTCACCGCCGACTCGCGAATCAAGCCAGGCGAGCAAGTGCTTACCTCCGGCGGCGACCAGGTTTACCCGCGCGGGCTTGCGGTCGGGACCATCCAGAGCGTTGCGCCCGATCCAGACCACCAGCCCTACACCGCCATTGTGGTGAAGCCCGCGGTCAATCTGGATCGCGTCGAAGAGGTTCTGGTCATCACCGGTGTCCAGTCGAACCTGCCGCAGGACGCGCAGCAGGACCTGGCCATTGCGGAAGCTCAGCACGCAGCCGATCTCAGTGCGGAACGGCTTCCCGGCATCCACGACGATCAGCCGCCTGCCTCCGCAACCAGCGCCCCGGCCACGCCTGCAACACCCGCTGCTCCCACTGCGCCGGTGATCCCTCACCCGCTGCCCGCTGTTCATCCAGACCGCTACTCCAGCGGAACCTCTCCGCCCGCCGCCGATATGACGCCTGGAGCCAGGAATTCCGCACCGGTGTCGGCTCCCGAAAACACGCCTCCAGCCACCCCGCAGCCTCGCCCTCAGAAACCTCCAGCGGCGCAACCGGTTCCGCAGGCCAAGCCACCAGAATGATCCTCCGCGCAGTAAAAGCTGCCGCGCGAGCCAATTCCGTTTAGCCTGTCAAAGTTAGACTGTCAGTTAGCTAGTCAAAGGGCGAGGTCTTCCCAGCAGCCAATGGTCACACGCAGCTACATGTCGCGCCGCGAGGTCGAGCAGCAGAGTTTCAGCCTTCCGGTCGCGATCTTCGTCCCGGTTGGCGCAATCCTGCTGCAGGTGCTTCTGCCCCGGTTGGTTCCAGCGCTTTCCATCCTGGATCTACCGCTGATTGTCACGCTGTTCTTCGCGATCAGCCGGCGCAGCCCCATCGCCGGCACCACCACCGGCGCGACCATTGGCCTGCTGCAGGATTTGCTGACCAGCCAGCACATCGGCATCAACGGCATGGCCAAGTCGGTGATCGGATACACTGCAGCCAGCCTGGGCAGCCGTATCGACGTGGAGAACTCGTCCACGCGCGCTGTTCTTACCTTCGGATTTTCGCTGCTTCAGAGCGTGCTGATGTACCTCATCGAGCGCCGGTTGCTGGGTGTCCGCAGTTTTCACATACTCTGGCTGCACGAGTTGCTGCGCGCCGTGGTCAACACCGTGATCGCCATTCCTGTATTCCTGCTGCTCGACCGCTGGAAGCATCAGGAATAACGCCAAAGCGGTAGTGGCACAAGTAGTACGGGTACCCGGGACGACGTAAACTTGAAAGCGGCAGGTGGCATCGTGGACCTGATTCTTAAACCCGAACGGTATAACTCCCGCGACGAGAAGGTTTCCGCGGGCAAGCTGCACGCGACCCAATATCTCGTGGTACTCGTGCTGCTCGTGCTCGCCTCCGGAATGTGGCGACTGCAGATTCTCGGCGCCGACAGCTACCGTGTCCTCGCCGAAGCCAACCGCATCCGCAAAGACCCAGTGCGAGCTCCCCGCGGCAAAATATTCGATCGCGAAGGCCGAATCATCGTTGACAACTATCCTTCAGTCTCCTGCTACCTGCTGCGCGAGCAGGTAAAGGACTTGCAGGCTGACATCCCGCTGATCGCCCGCGGTCTCGATCTTCCCGTCGAGCAGGTTCAGTCCACCCTGCGTCGCTACGGCGCTTCACCCAGGTACGAGTCGATCCTGATGAAGCAGGACATTACGCCCGACGAGCAGGCGTTCATCGAGGCGCATCGCAACGAATTGCCCGAACTCGAGACGCGGGACGAGCAGCGCCGGCTCTATCCCCGCGACGGCTTCGCCGCACACGTAATCGGATACGTCGGCGAGGTCTCGGAAGAGGACCTGAACAGCTCCAAGTTCGACTTCTACGAGCCCGGCGATATGGTCGGAAAGTCCGGCATCGAGGAGACCTACGACAGCCTGCTGCGCGGCACCGACGGATCCCGCGACGTCATCGTCAACAGCCACGGCAAGGAGGTTGGTCAGCTTGGCCAGGTGCTCGCCATCCCCGGCCACGACCTGCGTCTCACCATCGACCTCGACCTGCAGCGCGCAGCCGAACAAGCCATGGAGGGCAGAAATGGCGCGCTGGTCGCGATGGATCCGCATACCGGAGAGATCCTCGCGATGGTCTCGCGACCCACTTTCGATCCCAACCAGTTCGCCGTGCGCCTGACCAGGGCCTATTGGTCGGAGATTATCAACGACCCCAACCATCCGCTCATGAACAAAGCCATTCAAGCTCAGCTTGCGCCTGGTTCGACCTTCAAGATCATCATGTCGCTGGCCGGCCTTGAGGAAAACGCCGCCCAGGACATGCACGTGAATTGCGCCGGTGGAGGCACCTTCTTCGGCCGTTTCTTCGCCTGCGACAAGCACCACGGCTCGGTCGATATCGAGCACGCAATCCCGTGGTCGTGCGACACCTTCTACTACACGCTCGCGGAGAAGCTCGGCATCGATACGATTGCAAAGTATGCGAATGAAGTCGGCATCGGCGTAAAGACCGGTGTCGACCTGCCCGAAGAAGCTGCAGGCACCATGCCCTCGACCGCATGGAAGATGAAGAACTTCCACGAGAAGTGGTACGCCGGGGAAGCGATCTCAGTCGGCATCGGACAGGGCGCGGTCGCCGTAACGCCGCTGCAATTGGCGCGGGCGCTGAGCGGCATCGCTTCCGGTGGCGCACTCAAGCGGCCTCACGTCGTCTTCCCCGACGAACTAACCCAGGACATGACGTCAGCAATCGCCTCCAGCTATCCCGGCAGCGGCGACCGCGTCATCCCAATGACTGCTCAAAACTGGGGTACCATCACCGACGCCATGGCCGCCACACTGGGTCCGGGCGGAACCGGTGGCGCCGTGCACCTCGAAGGCATCGACTTCGCCGGAAAGACAGGAACCGCTCAGGTGGTCAACCACAGCGCCGGCGCAAAAGATCTAGGCAAAGGACTCGAGCGCGCCAACGCCTGGTTCGTAGGCATGGTGCCGCGCCGCAATCCCGACATGGTCGTGGCCGTCCTGTGCGAGCACGGAGGCTGGGGAGCCGAAGCCGCCGCGCCTCTGGCCGCCCAGGTCGTCAACGCCTTCGTCAGCAAGCAGCGCAAGCGGGACGGAAACATCCGCGTCCCCGCCGCGCCTCAGCCAGCCCCGGTCAAGCCCAGCCTGCTGCAAACCGATCAGCCCATGCCCGCGAAGGCACCCACAAACCATCCACCAGCAGGTCAGTAAATCCAGCCGCAATTCAGCTTCAATGCTTCTGCTCTAAACTAGCCCCAGCCCATGCGCCGCTTCTCCTCGTTCCGCGACTTCGACTGGATGCTCCTCACCCTGGTGCTTCTGACCTCGATGATCAGCGTGCTCGAAATCAAGTCCGCCACCCTGCACACCAAGTTCCACGGCTTCGGCGAGAAGCAGGTCCTCTTCCTGGTCGCCGGCGTGGTGATGATGTTTCTCATCTCCGTAATCGACTATCACCGGCTGGTGGAACTTGCCCCCTGGGCCTATGGGGTCAGCATCCTGCTGCTAATTGCCGTGAAGCTCGTCGGGCAAAAGGTGCTCGGCGCCCGCCGCTGGATCAACCTGGGTGGCGGCGTTCACTTTCAGCCATCGGAGTGGGTCAAGCTGGTGCTGATCCTTGCCGTCGCACGGTATTTCTGGGGCCTCGTCGGGCGCGAATTGAGCTGGCTCGACATCGGCAAGGCCTTCGCGCTCGTCTGTATCCCCATGGGCCTGGTGCTCATCCAGCCTGACCTTGGCACCGCCCTCACCTACTTTCCTGTGCTGGTCGCCGGCCTGTTTCTTGGCGGCATCCGGCCGCGGCAGGTCGCCCTTCTGATCCTTGGACTATCGGTCCTGGCGGGTGGCGCATTCCTCAGCGGCAAACGACTGAAGCCCTACCAGCAGGCCCGCCTCACCAGCTTCATTAATCCGGACTCCGACCCCAAAGGGTCCGGCTACCAGATCAAGCAATCCCTGATCGCCGTCGGCTCCGGCGGCCTGTGGGGCAAAGGCACCAACAAGGGCACGCAGACCCAGGGTGATTTTCTGCCCATTCCCTACACCGACTTCATCTTCGCCGCCTTCTGCGAGGAGCATGGCTTTGTCGGAGGCATAGGAATCCTGCTGCTGTACTTCCTTATCTTGACACGTTTGATTCAAAACGCTCAGCAGGCATCCGATGTACCCGGCACCTTGATCGTCATGGGGGTGGTCGCCGTCATCCTGTTCCAGATTGTGGTAAACATCGGGATGGTCGTCGGCCTAATGCCGGTTACTGGAATTCCTCTGCCCCTCATGAGCTACGGCGGGTCGTCGATCCTGTTCACATTTCTCGGTCTGGGCATCGTGATGAATATCCGTATGCGGCGCTTTGTGAATTAGTTACGGGAAGGCGCACCGAAACTGCATCGTGCAGCCACAAGTCCAGAAGCACGCGCAGCAATTTTGGTGCATACTATGTCTACCCGGCTGTTACATCCAGGCCGGCGCTTCTCCCGCTCCCCCTTTGGCGCATTGGCGCCGGGATTGCGGCGCTAGAGTTTTGAAGTTGTTTAGATATTAGAAAAAGGCCGGCCAGGTGAGAGAACGATCAAGTCCGTTGGCCGGACAGGTTTGTAAGGGAATGATTGCATCCGGATGGAAAACGGCCCCGCCTCGCAAAGAGGTTGTTCTGGTCACAAACCCCGCGTGCCCGTCCTCGTTCGAAGCTCCCCAAGTGTCTCCGATAGCTTTTTTTATCAACCAGTTCGCATCCTTTCTGGATGCGTTCTGGACGTTGCCTGCGTTGAGTTCTAACTCGCGCCTGCACCCTTCGGTCGACTCAGCTTCCCGATCCCGTATCCTGTCCGCACCCTCGGTGAGCGGCGCCTAGTCGTTTAGGCACTCCTCCGATCCTTTCGCCTGCCCTGCCGCTCAGCTACCGGTCTTGAACCGGAGCGGGCAGAAAGAGCAGAACCCATGTCGAAAGAGATTTACATTTCCAGTACGCCGCATGAAACGCGTCTGGCCATCGTTGAAGACGAAGCCCTAACCGAGATCTATTACGAGCGCGAGAACGAATACACCCTCGCCGGATCCATCTACAACGGCAAAGTGACGCGCGTACTCCCAGGTATGCAGTCCTCCTTTGTCGACGTCGGGCTTGAACGCGACGCCTTCCTCTACATCACCGATTTCATGGAAGAAGCTGGCGACTCGGCCGAGTTCGACTCCGCCGACGGCGCCTCCGGATCCCGCCGTGGCGGCAGCCGCAGCGACAACAGGGATGACCGCGGCACGAGCAGGGAAGACCGCGGACCCCGCGATGAGGCATCTGCACCTCGTACCGAGGGCAGCAGCCCGGCCCAGCCCGCCGCAACCCAGGCTTCGCTTTCCGGAAACGAGCCGCGCACAGAGCGCTCCGATCGCGACGGTGGCAGACGCCGCCGAGGCGGCAATCGCGATCGAAACAGCAACTCCGACGACCGCGGGGGCAACCGCGACCGCCCCCTGGAAGCGCGCCTTCCGCAGCCTCCAGCCGACATCATCCACGAGGCGCCGGCCCCCGTCGTGAACTCCGGATACGTCGAGCCAGGCGCCGAAGCCGTCTCCGGTGAGCTTGGGG
>JALYIG010000456.1 GCA_030775885.1 Acidobacteriota bacterium
ACCTCATGGTAGGCGGACAATATCAATACCGCGAGGGCGGCGAGTACCACCTCCTCAATCCCGCCACCATCAGCAAACTCCAAATGGCCGTGCGTACAAATAATCCCGCCACCTTCCAGGAGTACACCGACCTCGTCGACGAGCAGAGCAAGCACCTCTGCACGCTGCGCGGGTTGATGAAGCTGAAGTATCTCGATAAGCCGTTGGCCATCGATGAAGTCGAACCGGCCAAGGAGATCGTCAAGCGCTTTACCACCGGCGCCATGAGCTTTGGCTCCATCAGTAAAGAGGCGCACGAGACCCTTGCCATCGCCATGAACCGGATCGGTGGCATGTCGAACACCGGTGAGGGCGGCGAGGATGAAGCACGCTTCCGGCGTGACCCCAACGGAGATCTGCGGCGCAGCGCGGTCAAGCAAGTGGCCAGCGGACGCTTCGGCGTCACCGCAAACTATCTCGTGAACGCGGATGAACTCCAGATCAAGATGGCACAGGGCGCAAAGCCCGGCGAGGGCGGGCAACTCCCCGGCCACAAGGTCGACGACTTCATCGCGAAGCTGCGCTATTCAATCCCCGGCGTAGGGCTCATTTCTCCGCCACCGCATCACGACATCTACTCCATCGAGGATCTCGCGCAACTAATCTTCGACCTCAAAAATGTAAATCCCAGCGCGCGTATCGCAGTCAAGCTGGTCGCTGAAGCAGGTGTAGGCACGGTCGCTGCCGGCGTCGCCAAGGCACACGCGGACGTCGTCCTCATTTCCGGCGACAACGGCGGCACTGGCGCATCGCCGCTCAGCTCCATCAAGCACGCCGGTATTCCCTGGGAACTTGGCCTCGCCGAGACGCAGCAAGTGCTGCTGCTGAACGATCTTCGCAGCCGCATCAAAGTGCAGACCGACGGCAAACTCCAATCCGGCCGCGACGTCGTCATCGCCGCCCTGCTCGGCGCGGAGGAGTACGGCTTTGCCACGATGCCGCTGATCTCCATGGGCTGCATCATGATGCGTAAATGCCACCTGAACACCTGTGCCGTCGGCATCGCCACCCAAGATCCAATCTTGCGTGCGCGGTTTGAAGGCCAGCCCGAACACGTCATCAACTTCTTCTTCTTCATCGCCGAGCAGGTTCGTCAGCATATGGCGAAGCTCGGCTTCCGCACCGTCGACGAGATGGTCGGCCGGGTAGACCGTCTCGATACGGCAATCGCCGATACGCACTGGAAGGCAAAGGGAATCGATCTCTCCTCGATCCTCTTTTCGCCCACGCTGCCTTCACACGTTGGCCGCCGTCGCACCCAGATGCAGGACCACGGCCTCGACCAGGCTCTCGATCACGCGCTCATCGCGCAAGCGAAGCCAGCACTCGAGTCGCTGCAGCAGGTCACAGGGAGCTTCACCATTCGCAACGTCCATCGCACCGTCGGCGCCATGCTGGGTGGCGAGATAGCGCGCCGCTACGGCACCGCGGGCCTGCCGGACGAAACCATCCACTTCCGCTTCAAGGGCTCAGCAGGGCAGAGCTTCGGTGCCTTCGTTCCTAACGGCGTCACGCTCGAACTCGAAGGCGATGCGAACGACTACGTCGGCAAAGGACTCTCCGGCGGCCGCATCGTCGTCTATCCTCCGAAGACCTCCAGCTTCCTTCCCGAAGAGAGCATTCTCGTCGGTAACGTGGTGCTTTACGGAGCCACCAGCGGCGAAGCCTTCCTCAGTGGCATCGCAGGCGAACGCTTCGCAGTGCGAAACTCCGGAGCCACAGCAGTCGTCGAGGGCGTAGGCGATCATGGCTGCGAGTACATGACCAATGGCACCGTCATCGTGCTGGGCCTAACCGGCCGCAACTTTGCCGCCGGCATGAGCGGTGGACGCGCCTATGTTTACGACGATCAAGGCGACTTCTCCTCGCGCCGCTGCAATCGCGCCGCCGTCGACCTCGAACCTCTAACTTCAGACGAAGATCAGGACCTGGTGCGCGGACTTCTCCAGCGCCACATCGATCTCACTGGAAGTCCGCAGGCCGCATGGATACTCGAGCACTGGGACACCACGCGCGCCCGCTTCATCAAAGTTTTCCCCCACGAACACAAGCGCGTTCTGGGCGTTCCGCGTGCCGAAACCGTTTACACGTCTCCAACAAATCTGTCGTCCTTGGTGGCGACCGGGCAGGTGCAGCATGGGTAAGGTCACGGGTTTTCTTGAGATTCAGCGCGAACAACCGTCCCGTCGTAAAGTGGAAGATCGACTCAACGACTGGCAGGAGATCTACGAGCCGTTCGGTGAAGACAAGCAGAAGGACCAGGGTGCTCGCTGCATGGACTGCGGCGTGCCCTTCTGTCACAGCGGATGCCCCGTGAACAACCTCATCCCCGACTGGAACGATCTCGTCTACAACGGCCGCTGGGAGAACGCTATCCGCCGTCTGCATGCGACCAATAACTTCCCGGAGTTCACGGGCCGCATTTGTCCGGCTCCGTGCGAGGCCGCATGCGTCCTGGGAATTAACCAGCCCGCTGTCTCCATCAAGCTGATCGAACGCGGCATCGTCGAGCGCGCATGGGAAGAAGGCTGGATTCATCCTGAGCCGCCCTTGGAGAAGTCCGGCAAGCGCGTCGCCGTAGTTGGCAGCGGACCTGCTGGCCTGGCAGCCGCGCAACAACTTCGCCGCGCCGGCCACTCCGTCACCGTCTATGAGAAGAACGACCGCATCGGCGGCCTCTTACGCTACGGTATTCCTAACTTCAAACTTGAGAAGCATATCGTAGATCGCCGCCTGGAGCAGATGCGCGCCGAAGGCGTCACCTTTGTCACCAACGCCCACGTCGGCGTCAACGTTCCGGTCGAGACCCTTACCGACGAGTACGACGCCGTGTTGCTCACCGGCGGAGCCGACCGCCCGCGTGACCTACCCGTGCCCGGCCGTGAACTCAAGGGCATTCACTTCGCCATGGAATTCCTTCCCCAACAGAACCGCCGCTGCGAAGGCGACCACGTCGATCCCTCGCTCGCCATTCTCGCTGAAGGCAAGAGCGTCGTTATCCTCGGTGGAGGCGACACCGGCGCCGATTGTCTTGGAACCAGCTTGCGCCAGCGAGCCAAAGTCGTCCACCAGTTCGAAATCATGCCCAAGCCACCCGCCCAGCGCGCCGCCCAGACGCCCTGGCCCATGTGGCCGATGCAGTTACGCACGGAGAGCAGTCATGAAGAGGGCGGCATCCGCGACTGGGGAATCAACAGCGTCAACTTCACCGGCGATGAGCAAGGCCGCGTCAAGCAGTTGCACGCTGTGCGTGTAGGTCCACCGCCAACGTTTACCCAGGTTCCCAACAGTGAGTTCACCGTCGAAGCGGACCTGGTTCTTCTTGCGCTCGGCTTCCTCGGGCCAGTGCAGTCCGGCATGATCGAGCAACTCGGCTTGAAGCTCGACGCGCGCGGGAACGTTGCCACTAACGCGGACTACATGACCTCAGTCGACGGCGTATTTGCAGCCGGTGACATGCGCCGGGGCCAGTCCCTCGTGGTGTGGGCGATCTCCGAAGGCAGAAAGGCCGCCGAGGCTGTCGACCAGTATCTCTACGTCAGCAAGACGGGGTTGCCGGTTAGCCGCCGCGTACTAGTTTAGGCCCCGTCCCGCCCTCCGCATCGCGTACACTTGAACCGAAGGAAGCATGCGCTCGTCGTCCAGCGGCTGTACCTTCCTGTAACCCCGGGCGAGTAGCTCAATTGGATAGAGCACCGGCCTTCTAAGCCGGTGGTTGTGGGTTCGATCCCCGCCTCGCCCACCATTTTTTCCGTTTTCAATCCAAATCTTAGAGATCTAAGATATGCTTTAGAAGGTCTGGCAGAACCTTGCGGCCAGCGCTTGTAATCGTCCTGAGGCAAATTCCAAAGATGCGGACAATGACTTCTCGAAGAACTGGAACACTCCGGTTCGGCTGTGTTTTTCTTCTCTTCACAATCTCTCTCTGCTGCCGAACGGCCCTGGCAATCCAGCCCTTCACCGCCTCCAGCGCAGAGGCCGCTGACGCTAACCTCGAATCACTGCCCGACGCGCCCTCTCCTTCGACTTCGGCGGCCTTCCAGTCATCAGCGCCTAATCCGCATGTTCCCGTCGAGCAGCAGGATCACCCGCTGGTTACGCCGCTCAAACTACCGCTATTCATCGTTCGAGATGGCGCAAATATCGCCATCTCGCCCGCGTACATTCGCACTCGCGACCTCAAATGGATATTGCCTTTGACTGGAGCGGCCGCTGCAGCATTCGCCACCGACACCAAAGCCATGACCGAGGTCGTCAGCACGAATGCATCCTTCAACCACACCAGCGCCAACGTGTCCGATGGTCTGCGCGACGGCTTTATCGCTGCTCCAATTGCTCTCTTTGGCTTGGGACATTTGCGCAATAGCGAACGTATGAAGGAGACGGGTATGCTCGGCGGCGAAGCCATGGTCGACGCGATCGTCGTCGATGAATTGGTCAAACTCAGTACCTTTCGCGAGCGCCCGCTGCTGGATAACGCACAAGGCGAGTTCTACATTGGCCGCGCCGGTGTCGACTCCTCTTTCATCTCCGGTCACAGCATGATCGCTTGGTCATCCGCCGCGGTTCTCGCTGGCGAATATCACTCCAAATGGGTGCAAGCCGGCGTATACGCGCTTGCTGCAGGAGTCTCGCTCACCCGAGTCATGGGTCAACAGCACTTTCCCAGCGACGTTCTCCTCGGCTCTGCCGGAGGATGGCTCATCGGCCATTACGTTTACCGCGCTCATCATCATGTGCGCCCGGAAGATGCACGCAAATGATGCATGAATAGAGGCTTGCGCTGGGTTGCTCTTCGCGCCGAATTCCTCTATCCTTAGATAGTTGCAGCCGAGTGACATTCCACTCGCCGCATCCATGTGCGCTCGTAGCTCAGCTGGATAGAGCAACTGGCTACGAACCAGTAG
>JALYIG010000457.1 GCA_030775885.1 Acidobacteriota bacterium
CGGACGATTGCAACGCTGGGCAAGACGAAGGGTCATGTCAAAGACATTCAGGGCATGATGCGGCACGAGAAGGCCTCGACAACGACCGATAGATACATGCAGTCGCTCGAGCACGAGGTGCGGACAGCGATCAACTCGATCCACGACGAATTGGCTGGCAATGGCAGTTCGGGATTCAAACCTGGGAAGAGGGTAGTTCCAAGACACAAGCCGGCAGGAAGTGGAAAGTCGGCGGTCGCGGAGACGGTCGAACTGCTCGAAGCGGATTCAGCTTTGAGTCAGGGCGACGGGATCAACTTGAGTGGTCTTGGAGTGAAGTGGGAACCAGGCTCTAAGGCAGGCGCAAGCGAGTCTTAAATATGTTTCTGGGATTTGCCCATAAGTTGCCCATTAGCGGGAGAAAGGCGGTGCTTCTAAATGCTTGAATTATTTGGTGGACCTGATCGGGATCGAACCGATGACCTCTTCCATGCCATGGAAGCGCGCTCCCAGCTGCGCCACAGGCCCACTCTTAGGGAAGGACACTGTCTATTCTCAGACCTCCGGCGTGCTTAGTCAAACCGGCAGCCAGAAATCGGGGTGCCGCCCTTGCAAATTCAAGGACATATTTCGGATCAACGGGAACTAATCTATGGGGCGCCGGTGTCTAAAGTAATAGAGTGAGCGAGCACTCGGCCGCCGGCGGCGTTGTTCTTTCGCTCATTGCTGACGCAAGTTTGGAACGGGTAATGAGCCAGCTTCCAAGAGTTTTAGCTGCAGATGATTGCAAGCCGTTCGGCGAAGTCGTAACGTTAAGGACACCCGGTATGCAGGCGGGCAGCGTGATAGACCATCTGGCGAACGTAGTTGCCGTAAGCAGCGAAGAGGCGGCTCTTGTAGCCGAGCTTCGCGCCGGCTCAGAGCCTGCGTTCGCCGAACTGATCGCGCGCTATCACCAGCCGCTTTATTCGCTGATTGCGCGCAGCCTGCAGGACCCAGCCGACGCCTCGGACATTACGCAGGAAGTATTCATCAAAGTTTTCCGCAACATTCGCAGTTTTCATGGCGACTCCAGTTTGCGCACGTGGCTGTATCGCATTGCGCTTCATGAGGCCTCCAACCAGCGGCGCTGGTGGTCGCGGCACAAACGGCAGGAGGTGGCGATGGAAGCTCCCTCCTGTGCCCGTTGCGAGGCTGACGCAGACAGTGAGATCCAGTCGCTCGGCGCGACGCTTGCCGATGGCGGATGCTCGCCTTTCGATTCTGCGGCGCAGGAAGAGGTTAGACACCGCGTCGAAGCAGCCCTGCGGGAGGTTCCGGAGGCATTCCGCGCCGTTGTGGTTCTGCGCGAGATCGAAGGTTTTTCATACGAGGAGATCGCCGAAATTCTGGGTGTCAATCTGGGCACGGTGAAGTCGCGGCTGACACGAGGGCGGGCCGCGCTGCGTATTTTGCTTGCGCCCGAGAAGAGATTGTCCTGCGGCCACGCTGTCGTCGTCCAGCGGGGTGCGGCTACAGGATCTGGTGGCGAGTCGCTCGCCGAGGTGTCGCGATGAACGGGATGTCATGCAAGGATGTACAGGCCAGTTTTTCCTCGTACCTCGATGGCGCGATCAGCGGCGTGGAGATGCAGGAGATTGCGCGTCATATTGAAGGTGCCGCAAGCGGCGCCGGGCGGGTTGGAGGATGCGATGACTGCGCGCGTGAGTTGACCGCATGGAAGCTGACTCAGAATGCGGTTGCTGCGCTAGGGCCTGCCAAGGCTCCCGCTGACCTGCCGCTGAAGCTTCGCCTTGCCGTCTCGCGGGAACATGCGCGGCGCGAATCGCGCTGGCTCGACCGTCTTAGCCTTGCCTGGGACAATGTCCTGCGGCCGCGCCTGGTACAGGTTTCCGCGGGACTCGCTGGTTCGATGGTGCTCGGGAGCACGGCTCTGCTGATGGGAGTGGTTGCGGTACCGCAGCCGGTTCTGGCGAATGACGAGCCTCTGGGCGCAATCACCGCGCCGCACTATCTCTATTCCACCTTCGCGTCGGCGGGCTTTGTCAGCGCGCGCGATCCGATTGTGGTGGAGGCGCTGGTGGATTCCTCAGGCCGCGTCTACGATTTCACCATCGTCTCCGGACAGCAGAACGAAGCTGTCCGTACCCTGGTCACGGACCAGCTTCTGGGCAGCGTTTTCCAGCCCGCCAGTGCGTTTGGAGTGCCGGTGCGCGGCCGCGTGGTGGTGACCTACTCAGGAATCTCTGTGCATGGATAGTGCGTCCGATTGAAGCGTAGCAGCCCGGCAGCTTCCGTCGGCTTGCTATCCCCCTCGCGCTCTCTTAAGCTTGTAATGAGCGTCGAATCAATATTGTGTTCTGTCTGAAACGTCTTCCCCTATTCCGGCAACTTCCGATCGCTGCAGCCGCGGTCGCACTCCTCGTCCTCGGCGCGACTCCACAGGCGCCCCTTTACGGGCAAACCTCCTCGTCGGGCACTTCTTCGAGCACTCCGGATTCGCAGGCGCAGATTCCCGTCCCGCGCATCGCCCAGCCTGAAGCCGGCGGATCTGCCATCACGCTGGAAACCAGCGAGCCTCTGTTCTACCTGGCGGTTTCCCTGAATGCCTGCGGATATGACGCAGGCCTTGACGAGTCCAGCCCGGTGCGTGCGAAGGTGAGGGAAGAGGTCAATGCGGAGCTCGCAGAATCGGCTCCCGCACGGGATGCGCGCGACGTGCTCTGCACCTTCATCCGAGAGCACGCGCTCAACGATCCCAGCCGCTCGCTCGCGCAGTATGTGTCTCTGGCACTGTATCTCGGACCGCCGCCCCTGTTGACGCCCACGGTGGATGAGACCGATCTTCCTCCCGATTCGATCCCGATCGTCGGAGTGCTGCCGCTGGTGCGAACCTTTGCGGAGGCGATCCACCTGGATGCTCTGTGGTTTGAGCATCATCCCGAGTACGAGCGCTTCGTGGATCACATCCACGATCCGCTGACCAAGATGGTGTTGGACACGAACATCTATCTTCATCTGCCGGTCACATCCTACGAAGGCCGGCGCTTCCTGGTGCTGCTGGAGCCAATGTTGTCGCCCGCGGCGACCAATGCCCGCTACAACGGCATCGATTCGGTCGTGGTTGTATCGCCCGCGGCCCAGCCTGCAAACAGCGTGCCGATGAATCTGCTTAGGCATACATACCTGCATTTCACGGTTGAGCCTCTGGTGTACTCGCACTCCACGACCATGGAGCAGCTCATTCCCTTGCTTAAATCGGTGCAAAATGCTCCGCTGGAGTTCGTCTACAAGTCGGACATCACCGCGCTGTTGACGGAGTGCCTGATCAAGGCGGTCGAGACTCATTTGATGGATGTGGGCATACCGAAGCCGGTGCGGCCCAGCGCGATGCGGGATCGCTCCGAGGTGGCGCAGTATCAGACGCAGATGATTGTCTACGAGCGCCAGGCGGACGCGGTGCGCCGCAAGGCGATCGACCTGGACATGCGCCAGGGTTGGGTGCTGGCAGAATACTTTTACAACCAGCTCGGCATGATGGAGAAGGAAGGCGTAAGCCTGAAGGACAATATCGGTCCAATGGTCTACGGCATGGATGCGGAGCATGAACGCAACCATATTAAGCAGATTGCCTTTCTGCCCGAGGGATCGGGCGGCGACTTAACATCTCACGATGCTGTCGCGCGCACACCGCGTCCTCTCAGCGGGCTTGATCTGGCTGAGATGAAGCTGATGAAGGGGGACGTGGACGGCGCTGGTGAGATTGCCGATGCGGCGCTGAAGACCGATCCGAATAGCGCGGAAGCGCATTACGTCCTGGGCCGGATTGACCTGCTGGTGGGAAGTCCCGACGAAGCGCTGGAGCATCTAACCCAAGCGGTGCATCTCTCACACGACCCGCGGACCATTGCCTGGGCGCACATTTATCTTGGTCGGATGTACGACATTGCGCGCGACCCCGATAATCCGGACGCCATCCTGCCGCAGCGCGAGAAGGCTATTGCGGAGTACAAGGCGGCGCTCGCCAACCGTGACAGTCGTCCGGACACCAGGGAAGCCGCCGAAAAGGGCATCAAGCAGCCATTTACCCTGCCCAAACGCACCGCAGCTTCGTCCGATGAGCAGGGCGATGTTAAGAGCGGCGGCTCGACGGCTCTCGACCCTACCGGCAAGGCCGAAAAGGAATCTTATCGGCCAACGTCGCCGAAGTAAGTCTGCGCGCCTCAGCGGTGCGAGACAGACTACTCCGGTAAACTGAGGTGGATTAAGAACGTCGGGGGTCGCTATTGACGACGCGCAATGACATTTCAGGGCACTCCCGCACGACGACTCCGCGCGCCTTTCCGCTGGGGGAACGGGTCCCTGACAATCCAGGTAAGCGAGCGTCCGCAATGAGCACGGTGACCTCAGATTCAAATTTCTTCGACTATAAGTTCAAGGATCCAAGTCTGTTGACGCTGGCGTTGACGCATAGTTCGCTGGCGTATGAAAAAAATCCTGAGGGTATCCGCCATCCCGGCTCCGATAACGAACAGCTTGAGTTTATCGGCGACGCGGTGCTCGGGCTGGTCGTTGCCGAGGCGCTTTTCCGGCGTTTTCCAGGTTCACGCGAAGGCGACCTGACCCGCCTGCGCGCCTCACTGGTGAGCAGCCGCAACCTTGCCCAGGTGGCGATGCGCATCGACCTTGGGCCGATGCTTCGGATGGGCCGCGGGGAGGAGCATAGCGGCGGCCAAAAGAAGCCCGCGCTGCTGGCGAATGCGCTGGAGGCGGTGATCGCAGCCATGTACCTGGATGGCGGCCTGTCGCCTGCGCGCGACTTTATCCAGCGCCACATTGTTGGACCGGCCGACGCAGAGCTGGTCGGCGTACTCGACTCCACGGAACCATTTTCCGGCGCGGTCGGCGATTACAAGTCGGCATTGCAGGAGCGTCTGCAGGCCGATGGTGTTGGACAGCCGAAGTACGTAATGATCGATCAGAGCGGGCCTGACCACAAGAAGCGTTTTCGCATCGAGGTTCGTGTTTCCAACGGAGCGGGCGGATTCATTACGCTTGCAGACGCGGAAGGCTCCACCAAGAAACTGGCGCAGCAGGAGGCGGCGCGGCGTGCGCTGGCCGGCCTGCTTCTCTCCGGCACGCTGCTTCCCGCCACCACCACCAGCGAGCTTGTGGTGCCCAAGCTCGCGAACAGCACCCAATCTGAGGCTGCGCAATGAGCATCGCGGTTCAATCCGGCGGCGACGCTGCTAGGGTTAGCAGCGAGCAGAGGCCCGTGCCGGCCGCGGATGTGTCTTCTCCAGAAAGCGAGCAGTCGGCAGTCTTTGGCGCTCCTTCAGCGCTTGAGGCGCCTGTGGTTGAAGCCGCTCCGGAAGCGATCGTTGCACACCGCCACGGGCTTCTGCAGTCCTTCCAATCGCTGGTCAACCTCGTCGTCATCGCACTCTTCATCATCACCTTCACGGTGCAGCCGTTCCGCATTCCCTCAGCGTCGATGGAGCCAACTCTGCTGGTGGGCGACTTCCTGCTGGTCAACAAGCAGGTTGGGTTCGAAACGTCGCCCCGCATCTTTCCCCCCACCGGCGAGATGCATCGTGGCGATGTGGTCGTCTTCCACTATCCGGTAGACGCCTCGCTGCATTTGGTAAAGCGCGTCATCGGTCTTCCGGGCGATCACCTTCGGCTGCGCGATGGGCGCGTTTACATCAACGGAAGTGCGATCGCCGAACCGTACGCCGTGTTCCGGCCCTCAATGCCGGACACCTACCGCGACGACTTTCCGCGACTGGTGAGCGCCGACCCTGGGGTCGACTCGCGCTGGTGGATCGAGATGCGCCGGCTGGTCTCGCAGGGCGAACTCACCGTGCCGCCAGACAACTATTTTGTGCTGGGCGACAACCGGAACGACAGCGAGGACAGCCGCTACTGGGGCTTCGTACCGCGCGCAGCCATCGTCGGCAAGCCGATGCTGGTTTACTTTTCTCTGAACGACGGCGGAGCCACACCAGGTCAGGCCAATGCCGCCGCGCTGGCAAGCCACGCCGCGCAGCACCAGGGGCCGGCGGATTCGGTGATCGGCTTTGCCCGGTGGGACAGGGCGCTGCACATCGTCCGCTAGTTACGTCTTTTGAAGCCCGCAACGAACGAAATCCTGCCGTTGGGCAGGATTCGTTGGGACTGGATGCGTTAGCGGTTAGACGCCGACTGTTTCAGCCGCGCCAACTTTAACAGGCGTTAGCCAGCCATACGGATCAGCCTTAGTGCCGTTGACGATGGCGAAAAACTCGTCGTGGATGGCGGTGGTGACCGGGCCCATGGTGCCGTCGCCGACGAGAATCCGATCGACCGAGCGCAGGTGAGTAACCTCCGCAGCGGTTCCGGTAAAGAAGGCCTCGTCGCAGATGTAGAGCATCTCGCGGGGGAGCGCCTGCTCGACCACGGTTATGCCCAGCGCCTTTGCGATGGTAATCACCGAGTTGCGGGTGATGCCGTTCAGCACTGAATTGGCCAGCGGCGTGGTGTAAAGAATGCCACCGCGGACGACGAAGAGGTTTTCGCCCGAGCCCTCGGAGAGATAGCCGTTGACGTCGAGCG